>JACPIQ010000069.1 GCA_016188005.1 Candidatus Rokuibacteriota bacterium
GCCGCCCCGCGCGCGCCCGCCGAGCGCGCCCACCACGCGCCGGCGCACGCGCCTGCGCGCGGTCGCCCGACGGAAGAGCCCCACACGGCGCCCCACGACGAGATCATTCTCCTCATCCGCGAGCTGCTGCACCGCTCCCATGGCCGCCCCGTGCTCATCGACACCCTGGCGCGGGAGCTCAAGGAACGGGGCTTCGCGCGGACGCCCGGCTCCCCGCGCCTGATCACCCGCCTGCGTCGCCTCAGGGAGCTGTCGGTGAGCCCGACGGGCATGATCGCGATGGCGGATGGGGCCGGCCCCGGGGCCAGCGCCGCCGAGCCGCCTCCCCGGCCCTCCCCGCCGGTGCCGGCGACGGAGCGGGACGATACGGTTCCCGATGAGGTGCAGATGACGCTGGTCGAGCAGCCGCCGTCCAGCGGCGACACGCCCGAGCCTCCACGCCCGCGGCGCCGTCGCCGTGGCGGGCGCCAGCGGCGCCGAGGCGCCTCGGCACGGAGCACAGCCTGACCGCTTGCCCGGCAGCCGGCCCTCTCCGTCCCGGGCTGTCGCGGCCTCTCGTCCCGTGCGCGCGGTTGCGGCGCTGGAGCCAGAGGGCCGCCGCGGAGGCTGGCCTTCCGCTTGACCGGAACGGGACACGAGGGCACTCTATGTGCACCGAGTCCACCCCGCTGCATTCCTCAGGGAGGCATCTCGACTCATGAACCACTGGCCGCCTGGAGAGTGGCCCGCGCCCGGGTCCGAGTTCCTCGAGAGCACGTACTACCTCGACTGGGCGACCCCCGAGGTGGGCGCCTTCGCCGGGCGCGCCGTGACGGGCGAGACGAGCGCCATCGGGCGCGCCGTCCGGCTCTTCTATGCCGTGCGCGACGGCTGGCGCTACGACCCCTTCGCCATCCGGCTCGACCCGCGACGGTACGTTGCCAGCAACGTCCTGAAGGCGCGAGGGGTGTTCTGCATTCCGAAGGCCGTGCTCCTGACCGCGGCGGCACGGGCGGCGGGAATCCCGGCGGGGATCGGCCTGTCGGATGTGGTCAACCACCTGACCACCGAGAAGCTCAAGGCCAGGATGGGCGGCAAGACGGCGTTCATCCATCACGGCTATGCGGTGTTCTGGCTGGACGGGCGGTGGGTCAAGGCCGCCCCCGCCTTCAACATCGAGCTCTGCCAGCGCTTCGGCGTACGGCCCACCGAGTTCGACGGCCGCTCGGACGCCATCTTCCAGGAGTTCGATGTCGCCCAGCGGCGCCACATGGAATACACCTGCGACCACGGCCTGTGGTCGGACTTCCCCTACGAGCGCGTCGAGCGGGATTTCCGCGCCTTCTACCCCGCCGAGCTCTTCGCCGACGCGCCCGGCGAGCGCTTCGAGGACGGGGGTCAGGTCTTGCAATCCAACATCGTGTCGTAATGCAAGACCTGACCCCGCTTATATGCGCAGGACGACCTTCCCGAACTGCGCCGCCTCCTCCAGGTGACGGTGGGCGGCCGCAGCCTCCTCCACCGGGAAGACCCGATCCACCGCCGGGCGTAGCCCGCCGCGGTCGTACAGCGCCAGCATGGCCTCGAACTCCCGCGGGCTGCCCATGGTGGTGCCGAGCACGGTGACCTGCTTCCAGAACACGCTCCGCAGGGCGAGCTCCTTGACCGGGCCCGTCGTGGCGCCGTAGCTGGCGATGCGCCCCCCGGGCCGGAGGATATCGACGGCCCGCGCGAAGGTGTCGCCCCCCACGCTGTCAATGACCACGTCAGGCCCCTGGTCCCCGCAGAGCGCCACGATCTCGCGCCCCCAGTCCCGGGTCCGGTAATTGGCCCCGCCCGCGGCGCCCAGCGCGCGGGCCCGGGCGAGCTTCGCGTCGCTGCCCGAGGTCACGAGCACGCGGGCGCCGCGATGCGCGGCGATCTGCAGCGCGAAGGTCGAGACGCCTCCGCCGATGCCAGTCACGAGCACCGTCTCGCCGGCCCGCACCCCGGCCCGGCTGACGACGGCGCGGTAGGCCGTCAACCCGGCCAGGGGGATGCAGGCGGCTTCATCGAACGAGAGGCTCGCCGGTTTCGCGTGCACGTTGACTGCCGGGACCCGGACGAGCTGCGCGTAGGTCCCATCGTCCGGAAAGCCCAGGATCCGGAACGCCGGCCCCTGCACGGCCTCGGCCTCCCCCCAGCCAAGGCTGGGGTTGATGACCACGGCGCGCCCGACGAGCGTGGGATCGACGCCGGCCCCTGCGGCCACGACCTCCCCGGCACCATCCGAGCCGAGAATGACCGGCTTCGAGAAGCCGCCCGCATAGGCGCCGCTGCCGCTGCGGATCCAGACGTCCCGGTGGTTCAGGGCTGCGGCTCTCAGGCGCACTACCACCTCGCCCGCGGCCGGCTCGGGATCCGCGATCTCCTCCACCCGCAGAAGCTCGGCTGGCCCCGGCCCCCGCAGCACGATTGCTCGCATGGCCTGTCCTCCTCGCGTCGCTGTTCGGTGTGCCCCTCAGCTACCTGCGCGTCCCCTGCCCAGGCGACAGGGTAATCCTCGGCGGGGATCTGAGATCGCCCTTGACCGCGGCCTGGTATCGCGGTACTAGTGCATCCGCCAGGAGCCATGATACCGGACCAGCTCGTGGAGTTCCTGCACGGCCCGTCGTTCCTGCAGGTCGGCACGCGCGACGTCGGCCTCCGCCCCCTCCACACCTTCGCCGTGGGCGCGGTCGTCCACGACGACCGCCAAACGGTGACGGTCTTCGTCCCGGCAGCCCGGGCCGAGCGAGCGCTGGCCAACCTCCGGCACAACGGCCGCGTCGCGCTGGAGGTAGGTCAGATGAGCCACGAGGCCTATCAGCTGAAAGGGACGTACCTGTCCTCGCGGCCCACCACCGACGAGGACATCGCTCGGCAAGAGACTTTCCGTGCCAGGTTCTTCGAGTCGGTGCGTCAGGGCTACCCGGAGGAAATCGCGAGGCCCCTCTCGCTCGGCTTCGCGTACCGACCGGGCGTCGCCATCACCTTCCGGGTGGAAGAGATCTTCCGCCAGACTCCCGGGCCCGGGGCCGGGGAGAAGCTCGCCTGAGCCGGGCCGCCACGATGGGGCTCCTGCCCGAGGAGATCAAGTCCGCGATGCAGGGTGTGATCCCCTCCCACGTCGTGACCTGCGCGGGCGACGGTACGCCCAACGCCACGGCGATCTCCCAGGTCTACTACGTGGATGCCGACCACGTGGCGCTCTCCCACCAGTTCTTCAAGGGGCTCAGCAAGCCCATCCCGGCCTTCAACGTCGTGCGGCTCAAGGGTCGGGCCTGACCCGGCCGTCGGAGCGGGGCCGGGGCGCCGGGTCGCCGGCGGATGGGGCACGGGCCCCCGGGATCACCTGAAGCGGCATCGCGACATCACAGGCATCGGCCCAAGACCTCCGCGGGGGTGCCGGAGGCCGTCGCGGCGCGCTGAACGGCCCACATGGCGGCGGGGCAGGCGCGATCGGCGTCAGGCGACGAGATGCGCGAGGAAGCCCGCCAGTGTCGGTGCCCACCTGGCCCAGTCGGCGCCGCTGGCCAGGTGGCCGAAGTCACTGTCGATCTCGAAGTATGTCGCGTCCACGCCGGCGGCCCCGAGCTTCGCCATGACGTCCGGCGCCAGCGATGGCGGGAAGAGAGCGTCCGTGCGCGACAGCACGTAGAGCACGCGCGCGCGGATCTTCGCGAAGTCGCGCTCCGCGTCGAAGCGGACCATGGCCTTCCGCAGCGTCACCAGCGAGTTGGGGTCGAACTGGCGCGCCCACTGCGCCGCCATCTCGCGCATGCGAGCGCCGCGGGCGCCAGGGTCCGGGATGGTCGCGGCGAGAATCTCGTTCATGCCGTAGCGCTTCAGCGTGTCCAGCCGGAGCGTGGTCCGTGCCCAGGATGCCGCCGCGATCGTAGTGCCAGCCGTCGCTCCAGCTCGGGTCGGTCGAGAGCCGGGCGCGGAGCGCCGTCACGCTCGCCTCGCCGCCGAACCCCTTCGGAGCCGTCACCACGGCCCCGATGCCATCCATGAAGTCGGGGTACGACACCGCCCACTGGAACGCCTGGAAGCCACCAAACGAGGGGCCGGCCACCGCCCCCAGGCGCCTTACGCCGAGGCTGTCGAGCATGAGCCGCTGGGCGTGCACGATGTCGCCGAGGGTGATGTCCGGGAAGTCGGGGCCGTACGGCTTGCCCGTCGCCGGGTTGACGGTGGATGGGCCGGTGGAGCCGTAGGAGGAGCCCAGCATGTTCGAGGCCACCACGAACCAATGGTCGGAGTCGATCGTCTTGCCGGGACCAATGAGGCCGTCCCACCAGCCGCCGAGCGGGTCGGTGGGCGTGGGCGGACCTGCCGCGTGAGCGCTCGACGTGTAGCCGTGGGTGGCGAGAATGGCGTTGCGGCCGTCCGGGGCGAGGCGGCCGTAGGTCTCGTAGGCGAGAGTCATCTCGGGGAGAATCCCGCCGCTCTCCAGCGTGAAGTCGGTCACGGTGAACCGCTGGTCCACGACGGCGCGCAACGGGCTGGGCGCTGCTGGTGCGGTCGGTGAGCTCATGGGCGAGCCTCCTCAGGCGGCATCGGCGGTGGAGATGCGGGTTCGTGCGACCAGGTCGGGACAGCGTGCGGGCGTGACCGGGGTGGCCCGGCGGGCCGCGCGCGAGGCGACGGCCCGCGGGGTGGGGCGCGGCGACGGTCTTGCTACGCGCTGGCCTCGAACACGCGACGCACGCCGGTCAGTTGCCGACGCAGGATCTCCGGCGTTGTCCGCTGGCCGTCGCGCTTGCGCTTCGCGCTCCAGCCGTGCGGGCAGACGTAGACGCACACGCCGCACACGCTGGCGCCATAGGCCTTGGCCCGCTGGCCCAGGTAGGCGCGGCACTCGCCGCGGCGGAAGCGCACGTCGACGGCCTCGGCCGGGTTGAAGGGGACCCCGGTGAACGCCTGGGCCGGGCACAGGTCGACGCACAGCGTGCAGTCCTTGCAGGCGTCTCCCGAGGTCCGCGCCCCATTGGTGCTCGTCAGCGGCGCGTCGGTCAGCACCGTCACCCAGCGGACGCGCGGCCCGTGTTCCCGGGTGATGAGCAGGCAGTTCCTCCCGATCCAGCCGTTGCCCGACAGATGGGCGGCAAGCTTGTGGGAGATGAGACCGGTCATCCGCTCGTCGTCGTACGGTCGGCCGGCCGGCGCCGGGAGCGCCCGGTAGCCGGCGCGCTCGATCGCAAAGGCCAGGGTCGTGGCCGTGCGGTCGAGCATCTCGGACACGACGGTGTAGATGTGGTGGAAGTAGGTGCGTGCGATGTCGCGGCTCACGTGCTGATAGAGCTGGTCGACGACGGCATCGGACAGGGCGATGCCCACCGACAGGCCGAAGCGGTAGTCGCCGAGGAAGTCGCCCCCCTGGGCCGTCACGAAGTCCCTCACCGGCGCCAGGTCGGCGACCCCGACGTAGGTGGCCCCGAGGGCCACCGCTTGGTCGCGGAGTGTCGTCTGCAGCGCCCCATCGAGACCGGCCATGGCGTCCTCCCCAATCACAGGATGTCGGAGTGGCTGGGGTCAGGTCTTGCAATCCAACATCTGTCGTAATGCAAGACCTGACCCCGCTAGTCGAGGTCGCCGCTAGTCGAGGTCGAGCCAGTCGAACCACACCGGGTGGTTCGCCTTGTACCAGTCGAGCACCGTCCGGATGAGGGCCTGCTTCTCGCGCGGCATCACCTTCTCGTCGACCCGATCGAGACGCACGCGTATCCGGTCCCCAACGTGCTCGAGCGCCTGCGGGAGCATCGTCTGCAGCTCGTTGCGGATCCGCCCCGAGTCGGAGATCTTGACCGGCCGTGTCGTGTGGTCGACACCCGACAGGAAGCGCACGAGCAGCGGGCTGAAGACATGCCGCATGATGTCCAGCGGCTCCATCAGGCGGAAGGTGAAGGTGATCCGGCTCGAGGCCATGCGCGTGGCGAGCCGCGTCGTCACCCGGTAGACACCGTCGGCCACCTCGGTGACGCCCGGCGCGCCCGTATACGGGTCGTCGCACATGTAGCCCACGCTGGCGAGTACGTGCCAGTCCTTTCCAGGCAGGAAGTCGTCCGCCCGCAGCACGCGCTTGCCCAGCGGCATGTTGGAGCGATCGGCCTGGCGGATGGCCTCGGCGTAGGCCTGGATCGTGCTCGCGTCCACCTCGCGCCCCCCAAAGAATTCTCCGAGACGCTGCCCGAAGTCGGTTGCCGAGGGATCGAGCTGCATCAGCCGGCCCTCCGCCTCGCAGGGCAGATCGAAGCTGGGCGAGAAGACGGTCATCGTCGAGTCGACGTCCAGCACGTCGCACAGGCTCGCCGCCTGCATCGCCTCGGCGGTGGCGGCGTAGCCGTCGCAGAGGAAGACGTGGGTAGCCCCTGCACGGTCCTGCCAGCTGCCCACCAGGAAGGTGGGGGCGTAGGTACCCGAGTCGGTGAACACCTCCAGACCCGAGGGGGCCCGCCAGCCGTCCTCGACCAGGTGGACGCCGAGCGCCCGCCATTCCTCCCACAGCGGACCGAGGCGCCCCACGCGGCTCTTCCCCCTGAGCGTCCAGACGTGGATGTGCTCGCGCCGGATGCCGGGATAGGCCGCCTCGATGGCCTCCGCCACCTGTTTGCGCGGTGTGCGGTAGTCGAGCAAGACCCAGGCGCGCTCCGCGGCCTCGGCGACCCGTCCGGGCACCGTGATGCAGCCCATGTACGACTCATACGGGCGTGACAGCCTGAGTGGCGAATCGAAGAGGTGGAACACCGCCATCGGACCCGTGGCCCTGCCCTCGGCGAAGCGCGAGGTGTTCTCCAGCGTGTCAACCGCCGCGCCCCAGAGCGTGATGCCCCGTTTCTGGAGCCAGTCGTGGAACTGGTCGAAGGTATGGCTCGGCTCGTTGAGCAGCCGGCGCACCCTGCGGTCCACCATTCCCGCCACCTCCGGCCGCGCGTACACCCGGCCGAAGCCGAGCATCGGGTTCGCGCCCATCTCCGGCGTCTCGCCCGCCTTGGGCATCAGGCCCTCGCCCAGGCACACCATGATGGCGTGGTTCTCCGGCAGGGTGCGAGTGAGGTGCCAGAGCCCCTCGCTCATCACATAGGCGCTGATCGCATCCGCCGCCTTCTTGACCTGGTTGAAGATCGCCTTGTCCTTGCCCGCGCCCGCGCCGAACTGCCCGAACAGGCGAGTGCCCAGCGCGGTGGCGGCCGAGGTCACGGCCAGGCAGCGGGCGATGCCGCGCGGGGTGAAGGTGAAGGCGGAGACGGGCTCGGGCTGGGCTCGCTCCACCTCCACGTCCTCCAGCCACAGGTGGAAGCGAAGCAGCACCGGGCGCGTGTCGAAGGCCCACTGCGCGATCAGGTTACGCTTGTCGATGTCGGTCATCGGAGCTCCTCGGGATCCCCGGAGTGAGTGTGGTCCTGCCAGCATTCTAAGGGAATCGGCCATGGGCGCGCCAGACTGTGCCGCCTGGGCCGGGGGGGCCGCAAGGGCCGGGCGCCGGGCGGTATGCCGTGACCGACTCGCCCCGCTTCGGCACGCAGACGGGGGCGGCGGCGCCCGCGATCACCGTGGCGGCGCCCAGGGAGCCCGGCCGATCTCTGCTGGCTCGCCAGCCCCGGACGCCTCGGTGCCGACGCTGCTCCTCGACTGCACCCCGGGGGCGGGGGCACCTCGGAACCAGCGGCCAATGGCCGGTCGGCCTCTCGCCTGCGGCGTCAGCAGACGGGTCGCCCCCGTGAGGCTCAGCCACAGATCAACCCCGGAGATGGATGCCGACGGAGGGCGATCAGGCTCAGCCACAACGACATCACTGCCCTCGACAACCTCGCGTCGATACTGCTCGATTCTCCCAGAGGGCCAAGGAGGCGACGACGCTGGCTACAAGGGCGCACCAACTCGACCCGCAGTGCCGATGGGACATGGACACCCCGGTCTGTTGGCACTAGCAGCAGGGGCTCCTGAGCCGGGGCCGAGGAGCTCTTGAGGGCTGTTTCGCTGGGACACCGGGGCCGCCCACCCTACCTCCAGGCTGGTCAACGGACAACCGGACTGTTCAAAAATCCGACAGTTACCCCTGAGACTCCATGGAGCGGGGAATTTTCCCCGCCGAAATATTGGGGTTTTCTCAACCTCTGAGGGAGCGGAGGCTCACGCCTAGCCGTCACTGTCGAGAAAGTTGTCGGTATGGCCGAGAAACCTCGGATACCCTGGATCAAGTGCTTGAAAAGCCGGTGAGCGATCCCCTGGCATTGTGCTTGCTACGCGGGTGAGGACGATCAGTAGAAATGGTGAGAGCCCTCAGGATCAGAACCATAAACCGATCCGGAGCCTGAGACGGGGGAGGACGATGAGAAAGTTCAAGGGGCTGGGGACGAAGGCGCTCGCAACAGCCGTCACCCTGACCTTGGCGCTGACCGCGGGGGGGCTGGCCGGTCCGGCAGAGGCCAAGCCGGTCACCCTTCTCGAAGGCGCGATCACCAAGCTGAAGTACGTCAACTACGAAGACTGGCTCGACATCAATGTGCCGGGCGGGGACGGGGTCATCAACGCCGGCGACAAGTTCGAGGGCATTCTCAAGGTGGAGTCCATCACCAACGTGAGCGGCTCCGTCTCGCTGTCGGCCCAGCTTGGGGCAAAGGAGGTCACGGGGTCCTTCAGGATCAGCGTCGTCGGCGGCGCCATCGTCCCGGGCGGCTCGGGACACGTCGATCTGGCCCTGGTGCCGGGTGATTTCTTCAGGTTCTTCGTAGGCACGGGCGCGACCAAGAACTGGGATCCGGCCGCGGGGGACGCGGTCGCCAGGGCAACCGACGGGGTCCTGTGGGCTGACATCCTGCCGGGCACGTTCTTCGAGGGCGTCAACGACACGATCATATTCCCCTTCAGCTTCAGCTTGAGCAAGAACTGGGCCGACATCACGACCAATCTCACGGAATACACGATCGTGCCGTTGCTCTACCCCGAGGTGATCCCGCTGCCGGGGGCGGCGCCTCACACGTTCCTGGGCGTTCCCCACTTTGCGGGGCACGTTGCGGATACCTTCTTCACATCCCATCTCACGTTCCCCTCCGACATCCCGGCCTGGGACATCAAGAGTGAGGATCCCCTCTACGTCTTCGCTGTGGTGCCAGAGCCGGCCACGCTGCTGCTCCTCGGGGCGGGGCTGTTCGGCGCGGGACTCATCGCGCGGAGGCGGAGCCGGAAGTAACAGCGCCCGGGTTCCATCGACCGGCCGAGAAGGCGCCCGCTGGCGGGGCGCCTTCTTCTTGTCCACCTTCTGCCTCGCGGGCCAGCTACGCTCGGGGTGGACAGTCCCGCGCCCGGGACAGAGCAGGGCTCCGCGATGATCTTCCGCCAGCTCGTCACGCCCGACACGGGCTGCGCCAGCTACGTCCTCGGCTGTCCGCGCGCGGCCGCCTGCGCCGTCGTGGATCCGCAGGAGGACATCGCCCCGCACCCTGAGATGGCCGCCCGCGAGCCCCTCCGCATCACCCATGTGATCGAGACCCACGTCCAGGCCGACCACCGCTCGGGAGCGCGGCGGCTCGCCTCGGTGACGCGGGCGCCCGTCTTCCCCGCGGCTGCGGCCGTTGCCGCCATTGTCGCACCGGCTGGTCCCAGCTCTGTCCCCACGGCATCGTCGTCTATGGCGTCACCGGGCATGGCGGCCACGCGCGGTACATGAAGGTGCCAGCGCGCACCCTCGTGCCCCTCCCCGACGGGCTCAGCTTCGAGGAGGGGGCGACCGTCTCCTGCGGCACGGGCACGGCGTATGACGCCCTGAAGCGCCTCGCCGTCTCGGGGCGCGACACCCTGGCCGTCTTCGGCCAGGGGCCCGTGGGCTCAGCGCCACGCTCCTCGGCTCGGCCATGGGGGCGCGGGTCATCGCCGTGGACCCGGTGCCCGAGCGCCAGAGCCTCGCCGAGGCGCTGGGCGCCGCGGCGGTGATCGACCGGCGAGCAACGGACCCGGTGGCGGCCCTCGCCGACCTCACCGAGGGCGAGGGCGTGGACTGCGCCATCGAGTGCGCCGGGAGCCCCGAGGCGCGCGTCCAGACCGTGCGGAGCGTGCGCACCTGGGGGCAGGCCTGCTTCGTGGGGGAGGGCGGCACGGTGACGCTCGAGGTGAGCCCGCATCTCTTGCAGCGCCAGGTGACTCTGCACGCCTCGTGGACCTTCTCCTCGGTGGGGCAGGAGGAATGCGCCCGCTTCGTCGCGAGCCTGAAGATTCCCCTGGGCCGCCTCCTCACCCACCGCTTCTCCCTTGCGCAGGCCGCCGACGCCTACCGCCTCTTCGACACCCAGACCACGGGCAAGGGCGTCTTCGTGCCCTCGTAACCCAGAGGCCTCCCGAGTCCGCTCGTCACGCGGGGCACGCCCGCGGGCGGCGATGGCGCTCTGGAAGACACCCCGGGGGTCGCGGTTAGAGCTTCTGGCCTGACACGGGGCTGACAGGCGTTTCCGGACCTGCTAGCGCGGCCGGAACTCCCGCCCCAGCGTCTCGCGGGCGATGATGAGCTTCATGATCTCGCCGGTCCCGTCGCCGATCTGGTGGCCGATCACGTCCCGCAGCCGTTGCCCGTGCGGGTAATCGCTACTGTAGCCGGCGTGTCCGTGCAGGAGGAGCATCTGGTGGATCGCCTCCACCGCCAGCTTCGGACCGAGCCACTTCGCCATGGCCGCCTCCTTGGCGTGCGGCAGCTTCACGTCGCGCAACCAGAGCGCCTTGTAGCAGAGCAGCCGCGCCGCCTCGAGGGTCGCCAGAGCCTCGGCGATGGGAAAGGACACCCCCTCGTAGCGCGCGATCGGCTGTCCGAAGGCGGTTCTGGTCTTCACGTACTCGATCGTCTCCTCGACCGACTGCATGGCCGTGGCCACGCACTGGATGGCGATGACCGCGCGGGTGTAGTCGAACTGGTTCATCACGGTGTAGAAGCCCTGCCCCTCCGGGCCGACCAGGTTGTGCGCCGGCACGCGCACGCCGTCGAGGTGCAGGGCGCCCCGACGGCTGAGCTTCATGCCGAGGTCGGTGAAGCGAGAGGTGCCGACACCCGGCGTGTCGAGAGGCACGAGGATCGCGCTCACGCCGCGCGCGCCCGGCCCCTGGCCCGTGCGCACGAAGACGATGCAGGCGTCGGCGTCCACCTGGCTGGTGGAGGACTTCTCTCCCGTGATCACATAGTGATCGCCGTCGCGCACCGCCCGCGTCGTCAGCGCGGCGGCGTCGGAGCCGCTGTGGGGCTCGGTGAGCGCCAGGGCGACGTGCCGGCGCCCGCTGACCATGTCGGGCAACCACCCTGCCTTCACGCGATCGGTGGCATGCAGGCTGAGGATCTCGGTGCTGATGACGCTGCTGACGATCAACGTGCCGACGTTGTAGTCCGCGCGGGAGAGTTCCTCGGTGGCGATGCCCACGTTGACATACGACGTGTTGACGCCGCCGTACTCGACCGGAGCGCGGAGGCCCAGGAGCCCCAGCTCCGCCATCCTCTGCAAGAAGGCCGGGAGATCATAGTCCGGTCGCTCGCGATCCGCGTACTGCGGTCGCACCTCGCGCTCGCTGAACTGCCGCACCGTCTTGCGAAAGAGCTCCTGCTCGTCAGTGAA
>JACPIQ010000070.1 GCA_016188005.1 Candidatus Rokuibacteriota bacterium
CCGAGACGATCTCCTCCAGGGGGACGAGCGCCTTGCTGAGATCGGTGCGGAGCGTCCCTGCATGGGCGGTCTGGACGGCCGCGAGCGCGGCGGCCACGGCGAGGATCGCGAAGGGGCGCACGGTGTGGAGGCTCCGGGCCGTGGGGTTAGAGCCGCGCCTCGCGGGAGCGCTCGCTCCGCAGGGTGTCGGCGCACTGGAGGATCGACTCATAGTCCAGCATGGAGACGAGGCCGAAGACCGCCTGGGCCTCCGTCCACGACACGGTCCGGTATCCCTTGCGCTCCTGCGTGACATAGCCGCGGCCGCGGTACGTGACCCGCGTGCCCGCCAGCTCGCTCTCGCCGACGTCGGCCGGCACCGTGAAGACCGACAGCAGGGTGCGGCCCTTCTCGTAGAGCACGTGGGCCGCCTTGCGCTCACCGGCCTCCGCGATCCGCGCGCCGGCGAGCCGGATGCCCGCGGGCGAGAAGTCCGCCACCGTCACCCGCAGCCCCGCCCGCTGGCGGAACCACGCCTCCACCGCCGCCCGGTCCGCGGAGACGAACTCGGCCGGCTGATCGATCTGGGCATAGGCGATGTGCTTGTCCACCAGATTGCTCACCAGCGTCGCCGACGGGGAGGCACCCGGCAGCACCGCCCACATGAGCGCCGCCGCCGCTGCGGCGGCGGGGACCATGAGCCACGGGCGGATCGCCGCGACCCGCGCCGAACGGCGCAGCCGCGCGCGGAGCATGGCCCGGAACTCTGGCGGCGCCGACTCCCGCGGCTGCCTCCGAAGGAGCTGGCGGAAGCGGCGCTCCCCGGCGGCCCGGCTCCGGCAGGGCGGACACTCGGCGGCGTGGGTCTCCGCCGCGAGGGTCTCGGCCACGTCGAGCTCGCCGTCCACGAAGGGGTGCAGCCGGCTCCCGAACTCCCTGCAGTTCATTCCGACTCCTTCACGTACCCGTGCTCACGGGCGAAGCGGCCGAGGGCCTGACGGAGCAGAGCCCGACCTCTCGAGAGCCGGGACATGACCGTCCCGGGGGGACAGCCGAGCACCTGGCCGATCTCCTTGTAGGTCAAGCCCTCCAGGTCCGCCAGAATGACGGCCTCCCTGAAGATCAGCGGCAGCGCCTTGAGCGCCCGGTCCACATCGCCGTGCAGCACCGTCTGGAAGAACTCCTCCTGCGGGTGCGCCCCGCCCCCGCTCGGCTGCGTGACACTCTCGGACGCCGACTCCCACGCCGCCGGATCGTCCTCGAGCACCTCGTGCGAACCCTGCCGGATCCGGTTGAGGAACGCGTTCCTGAGAATGGTGAAGAGCCATGCGCGGCAGTTAGTGCCCGGGTTGAAGCGGTGGAAACTCCGGAAGGCGCGCAGAAAGGTCTCCTGGACCAGGTCCTCCGCCTCCGGCCGGTTGTGGGTGAGCCGGAGGGCGCTCCGGTGGAGCGCATCCAGATGGACCAGCGCCACCTCCTCGAACTCCCGCGCCCTCTCCGCCGCCCCGCCCCAGCCAAGCAACCGCATCTCGCCATGATAACCCCCGGCGCGCCCTCCGTATTCCCGACGCCACAGGCCAGGCCGCCCTGGTCAGCACGCCTCGGCGGCGGCGCCAGGAGCCAATCGCCTCGGCCGAGGGGCTGAACCGTGTCGCCGTCACGCTGTCCGGCTCGAAGATCTCGCACTTGATGACCTGGAAGTTGGGGCTGAGGTCGAAGTCCCGGGGGACGATCTGCGAGTAGTGTCGCATCGGCAGCAGCCCATGGCCGTCATCGGCGTCGGGGATCTCCTCGTCCGGGGAGCCGCCAACCCCGATCGGGGAGAGGATCGGGTATCCGACCCCCTGGAACGCCCTGGCAATCATCCCCGAGCAGATCACCTGAAGCTCGGTGCAATTGCCCAGGCACGCCTCGATGCTGCGGGCCTTCAGCGGCCCGAACTTGACCGGTGAGAGGAGCATCAGGGCCAGATCGAGCACGTTGCGGTCGTCGTACGACTTGCCGAGGTCTCCGACCACGGACTCGACGACTCGATCCAGGGCGGCCGGACCGATGCGACACGGACGGCAGACGCGGATATTGTGCCAGCGGTACTTCGCCAGCGGGGCGGCCACCACGCCCTCCTCGGTCAGCGCCTCGACGAGCAGCCGATCGGCGAGCGGCCCGAACGCGGCACGGGCCTCCTCGCCGAGGCGGCCCCCGCGGCGCAGCAGTGCGTCGCCGACATAGAGCGCGCTGTGGCTCCACTGGCTCTGGGTGGCGTACTTGACGAGCTGGCTGATCCGACGTTCCCCGTCCACGAGCACGACGTCTCCCTTCCGGATGTGCTGGTACAACCGCACCATGCGATTCGGGACCCTGAGCTCGTAGGCGGCAACCTTGCGATCGAGCCGGCGCGCGACGGCCCGTCTCAGGCGCTCCTCCAGCGCGCCGGCAAGCGATCGGAGCGCCACCGGCCATTTCATCGCAGCCTCCCTGATCGGTGCTCGAGTCACTTCGGATCGTCGGGATTCTCTCCACCCATCCGATCCATGAGCTCCTTGCAGCGTATGCCGTCACAGAAGATCAGGTCCCAGGACGCGAACAGGGCGATCAGCCCTCCCACGATGAGTATCCCGACCAGCCAGCTCATGCTCCTCTCCCGTTCTCGCCAGGCGCATCGAGCCCATCCCGTCTGGCGCCGCGGCTGAACGGCGTCCCGGTCGCGCGCGCCTCCACCGGGTCGCGCAGGACGCCCCCTGCACGGCTCGCTCGTTCATGTAACAACCCGCCCCCGGGCGGTATTCCCCCGCTTCGCGACGCGCCCAACGTCGACGGAATATTCGTGGCGGCCTGGCGGTTCGCGACAGTGGAGGCGCGGTCCGCGTGGCCAGGCTCGCGGCCTCGCTGATCCAGGAGGGAACTTCGTCAACACCGGGCAAGAGGAGACGGAAGATGCGAGTGAGCGCGGTGAGACCATGGCGTGCCGCCATCGTCCTGGCGGGTCTTCTGACGGTGGGGATGGGAACCACGGAGATCCGCGCCCAGAGCGCGGAGGAGCTGAAGCGACAGATCCAGGAGCTCGAGCGGTCGACCCGCGAGCAGGTCGAGTCGCTCAAGCGACGAATCGAGGCGCAAGAAACGCAGCGCACGGAGGAGCGGCGCGCCCAGGAGGATCGGGAGAGAACCGTCCAGACGCTCCAGGAGCAGGTCGAGCGCCAGCAGGTCGCCCTCGCGGCGCAGGAACGACGCGTCGGGCGGTTCCTCGACGGCTGGGAGAACTTCTTCGACCTTCAGGCCGGCGGCAAGCAGAGCAACAACGACCCGAGCCCGCTGGGCAAGAGTATCCAGGGCAACGTCTACGCCGGCGACCAGTTCAAGATCCGGCTGGGCGGCTCGCTCCGTCTGCACGTCCAGCACAACGATACGCCCGTTGGCGAATCCGTGTCGTCCGCCCTGCTGCCAGACACGACCGTCCCGGGCGGGGGCAACAATGGTGGCCGCGACAACTTCCGCGCCTTCGCGGGCCGGACGCGACTGAACCTCGCCATCGACGGCCCCGTCACGCTCGGAGGCAAGACCCAGGGCTTGCTGGAGTTCGACTTCAACCGACAGTTCACCGCGGGCGAGAGCGGCGCCGTCAACAATAATCCCCGCCTCCGTCACGCCTTCGGTCGGTGGCGCTTCGACGACGTCCTGGCCAAGGGGGATGAGTTCGTCCTCACCATGGGCCAGACCGGCAGCTTCGCCGACAATTCCCCCGACACCGTGGACTTCAACACCATGCTCGGCGGGCTGGGCGCTGCGCTCCGGCGAAACCCCCGGGTCGAGCTGTTGAACCGATATCCCCTGGCGCCGGGCGTCAAGCTCGTCAGCGCCATCGGTTTCGAGCGCCCCTTCTTCGGGAACGATTTCGTCGGCACGGATCTCGGTCCCGGCGACCTGAGCGGCTTCCCGGCCGTGAGCGGGGGCATCGGGCTCGAGGCCGACCGCCTGGGCTCGGACTTCGGCATCGGCAACACCAAGGTCTACGTGCGCACCACATGGGGCGAGTTCCAGGAGCGGTTCACGACGGCCGCGATTCCCGCATCGGCGTTCGGGGCCCAGACGAACTTCAGGGAGCGCGACTTCACCAACCAGGCGGTTCACGGCACGCTCATCCTCGACCGCATCGGCTTCAACAGGACCGGGCGCGCGGGGACGCTCAAGCTGCAGGGGGGCGGGGTCTGGGCGCGCGGCGACGCGCTTCACCTCAACTCGGAGTTCGGCCCGCGCGTCATCCTGGACGATGACGGCCGGCTCGCGCCCGCCCAGAGCGCCGGAGGGTGGATCAACCCCATCCTGTGGTTGACGGACACGCTGAGCCTCCGCTGGGCCGGCGGGATCCAGTCCCTGCTCGACGACGATCGCCCCGTGATCAGCGGCGCCCCGGTGGCGGGGAGCGCGTTCCCGACCGCCTTCTTCCGGACGCTGAACCGCCAGTCGGAGATCAGCCTCTGGTGGACGCCCGGGCCGTTCACCTTCTCCCTGGCGTACAACCACACCCTCACCCACTTCAAGCGCGTGAACGCGCTCGGTGGCTCCGAGAGCCGGGAGAACGAGAACAACAAGGTCGAGCTCATCACCTGGTTCAGCTTCTGAGGCGTGCGGTCGGGCTTGGCGTCTCCGGCGTCACAGCGGGAATATCCGGCCCGGAGGCGGGTTATTGGGGGTGGAGTGGTATGGTGATTGACCACGGGCTTCAGCCGATGATCCTCTTCGACGTTCCCGGGCCGGCGGGCGCGGCATTCACGACGCGAGCGCAGCGACTCGCGTTCTGGATCAACGCGTACAATACCCTGGTGGCCCGGGGGATCCCCGCGCTGGAGATCCGTCGGTCGATCTGGGATGTGCCGGATTTCTTTGACCGCATCCGCCTTCGCGCGGGCCACCTCGTCTTCAGCCTGAACGAGATCGAGCACGGTCTGCTCCGGGGAAACCGCCCTCACCCCCTGTCGACTCACGCCTCTCGAGCCGCGCATCCACTTCGCGATCAGCTGCGGGGCTCGTTCCTGCCCGCAGGTCCAGACCTATGACCCAGCGGGCCTGGACGAGCAGCTGGACGAAGCGACACGGGCATTCGTCAACCGGGAGGTGACCCTCGAGGGGCAGACGGTGACGGCCTCGCCGATCTTCCACTGGTTCCGCGCGGACTTCGAGGAGGCGCCCGGCGGCCTCGCGGGATTCCTTGCGCGGTACCTCGAGGATGGGCCCGCGCGGCGGGCCATCATCGAGCGCGGCCTTGGGGATATCGCGTGGGGGGCGTACGACTGGAGCGTGCCGCCGCCGGGACAGGCCCTCGGCGGCCAGGAGGATGGATGGACCGCGCCGGCGTGACGCTCGGGGCCCTGGCCGGGCTGGTCGGAATCGCGTGCTGCGTGAGCCCGGTGGTCCTGGTGCTGCTGGGACTGAGCTCGGTCTCGTTCGCGATCGGCCTGGGGAACACGCTCTACTACGAGTACGGGTGGTATTTCCGCGGCGCGGCGTTGCTCCTGGCCGCCGGCGGCGTCGTGGGCATCCTCCGGAGGCGAGGATCATGCACCTTGCGAGGCGCCCGAGCGCAGTGGCGGCTCGTGAGCAGCGTGGTCCTGCTGATGGTGATCGTGTACGCGGCGCTGTATGGCCTCACCGCCTACCTGGCGCGCGCCGCAACATGAGGGAGGTCCGGATGAGCACTCCAGAACAGAAACCCGTGCCCTGCTGACCGTCCTCGCTGCTTGCCCTTCTCGTGTGGAAGGGAGTGTCCGCGGCGGGACGGCTGGCGTGGCGAGGCCTGACCCGACTCCGGGGCCACCGCCGCATCGTCACTACTGAGCGGGACGGACCAGACGGCCGTCTCGCCGAAGGATCGGGAGCTCGAGCTGAATGGCGAGATCGGTCTCATCCCGCAGGTCCGCCCATCGGGCGCTGAGGACAGCAGGGCTGTCGCTGCTGGCGCTCCTGCTGGCCTCCGGCGGGGCCACGGGCGAGCAGGCGCGCTCCTCGGCGCCGTCGCGCGCCGAGCGCGACTTCCTCGACCGCCACTGGACACGGCCTGTCCCGCCGCAGGGATCGCCGCCCGCGCGCTTCAGCGAGGTCGAAGGATCCCTCGCTCCCGGGAGCTGCGGCGTCTGCCATCCGGCCCAGCTCGCCGACTGGAAGACGAGCCTCCACGCCGGGGCCATGGGCCCAGGTGTGGCCGGCCAGCTGGTGGAAATGGCCCGCAGCGACCCGGAATCGGCGCGCGAGTGCCTGACCTGCCATGCGCCCCTCGCAGAGCAGCAGCCGGTGATCGCCGGACCCACAGGCCCGGTCGCCAATCCCCGCTTCGACACGGCCCTCCACCAGGCCGGACTGGTCTGCGCGGCGTGTCACGTCCGTCGGCACGAGCGCTTCGGCCCGCCCCGTCGGGACGGCTCGCTCGTGAGCGAGGCGCCCCCCCCCGGCCTCCCCCACAACGGCGCGACCCGCACGTCGGCCTTCCTGCGTGCCGAGTTCTGCGCGAGCTGTCACCAGTTTTCCCCGGGCGGGTTTGCCCTCAACGGCAAGCTTCTGCAGAACACGTACGCGGAGTGGCGAGCGAGCCCGGCCGCCCGGCAGGGCCTGCAGTGCCAGGACTGTCACATGCCGGATCGCCGGCACCTGTGGCGCGGCATCCACGACTCCGACATGGTCAAGTCGGGCGTGGAGATCTCCCTCGTTACCGACCGGCCGCGCTACCGTCTCGGTCAGACCCTGCGCGCGACCCTCACCATCGCCAGCCGACGCGTCGGCCACCACTTCCCCACCTACGTCACGCCCCGGGTGGTCATCCGGGCGGAGCTCATCGACGGCACCGGACAGACCGTGACGGGGAGCGTGCAGGAGCAGGCCATCGCGCGCGACGTGACGCTGGACCTGTCTCGCGAGGTCGCCGACACGCGGCTGGCGCCGGGCGCCCGGCGCATCATCGGCTACCGCCACCGGATCGAGCGGCCGGACCTGCGGCTCCGCGTGACCATCAGCGTCCACCCGGATCACTTCTACACCCGCTTCTTCGAGTCGCTCCTCGCCAGTGGCGCCGGCGCGGGCGAGGGGCAGATCAGGGAGGCGCTCGAGGCGACGCGCCGCTCGCAGTTCACCCTGTACCAGCGGGAGATTCCGCTGAGCTGACGCCTCACGGGAGACGCCCATGTCCCTACGCGTCCTGCTTGGGCTCACGCTCGCGGTCTGGGGGTGGTCGGTATCGCCTGCCGCAGCCGCCGACACGCTGACGCGGGTCAGCCGCGCGCCGTTCGCGAGAGTGGCCGAGGCGCTGGAGCAGGCCATCGCCGAGCAGAAGATGGCGCTGGTCTGTCACGCCAATGCCCAGCGCGGTGCGGCCGCGCGCGGCGTGACGATCCCGGGGAACCAGGTGATGATGGTGTTCCGAAATGGCTTCGCGGTGCGTCTGCTCGCCGCCGACCCCAGGGCCGGCTTCGAGGCGCCGATCCGCATCTACCTCTACGAGAACCCGGACGGCACCGCCACCGTCACCTACCGGACTCCGTCGGCGGTGCTGGCCCCCTACCCGCACCCCACAGTGCGCGCGGTGGCCGCCGAGCTCGACCCGATCTTCAAGGCCATCGTCGACCGGGCCGTCGCGGCGCCCTGAGCCGCCGTCCACTCCACCCGGAAGGTCCCGTCGAGCGCAGTGCCGGCCTCTTGCGATCGGCCCGCGACGGGCCCGAGGAGAATCGTCGCACCGATCGCACCCGCGACGGCGAGGCACCGCGTGAATCGGTCAAGAATGGCCATGACAATCAGTCCTTGACCGCTGGCGGCGAAGCGGGACACGCGATCGCCAGGACAGCCCCGTGGCCCGAGAGGGTTCGTGCCGCACGACGGCGACACGCGTCACGCGAGTCGACGGACATACGCCCACCCGATCGCACGAAGATCCCGAGAGACGTCATTCCGCCGGCGCTCACCCTGCCGCTGCTCATCGGCGTGCGAGCGCCGGTTCCTCCTTCGCTCGCCCCTCCGGCGGTCGCACACGACCTCCACGTCACATTCGTCCGCGAAATGTCGCTTGACGAACTCGTAGCGCTCGGTGTCGTCGGGCGACACGATGAACAGGAAGGGTGCGCCGCCGCTCACGGCCGTGGCTCCCCCGGCGAACCGCTCCTCGGCCCCGCCACGATCGGCCGAGCCCTCCCGGGGCGATCCCAACACGGCAGATTGGGGCGAGCGGAGAGGCCGCGTGCCGTCGATCATGACGAACATGACGAATGGATCTCCATGCGCTTCATGGCCGTCCCGTCCGGGGCACGCCACGTCCGAACGAGGCGTTCAGCCCTTCGTCTGCAGCGGGAGGCTGGGTGTTGTGAGGATCCCTGTGTGCCATCACTCACGTAACAGGTGGAGGCACGGAGGAATTCCTTTGCAAGAGCGAATAGTGCACTCTCTTCGCGGCGTTAGCGGGGAGCAGGGGAACGCCGGCCGACACTCACCCTCCGGCAGCGCGGCCAGCGACTCCCGGCTCCTGCCTCCCGTGTCGGGTCGGCCCCTTGCTTCGGGCCTCGAACTGGCCAACTACCCGTAGCCGAGGCGGAGGAGCGCGTTCATCGCGAGCGCCGAGTCTCTCAGCCAGGTGACAGGGGAGGCAGTTGGCCTTCGCCAGCTTCTCCCCCAGCGTGAAGGTCGTGGCGTCGGCCGGCTAGCGTGAGTTTACCCCGGAGCTGGTGGGCGCTTCGGGAAACGGGCTGAAATCACGCGCGATTCTCGCCCGAGGAGCGTAGTTACTACGGAGTCGGGAGCAAGTCAAAGCCCACCGCCAGCCGCCGCGCTGGCTCGG
>JACPIQ010000071.1 GCA_016188005.1 Candidatus Rokuibacteriota bacterium
CCAGAACTCCCGGTCCCGGCCCAGGAAGTACCCCTTCTCCTCGATGACCGTGTTCCACGGCGTCGTCGTCAGCGCGAACCAGACCGGGATCACCTTGCCGTCCGAGTAGGGCGTGACGCTCTCGGCCATTCCCTTGCCGGCCCGTCGAATGGCCGGGCCGAGGTCGACGCCCTCGAGGGTGAAGACGACGCTGGCCGGCTGGATCTTGCCATCACCCGGCCGACCGACCTCGAAGGGAATTCCCGCGCCGGCGGCGAGATCGCCGTTCCCGGTCGCGTCGATGAAGATGTCGCCCTCGATCTCCCCGAGCCCGTCGGCGGCCGGAACCTGAAGGGACTCGATCGTGCTCCCGCGCAGCTGGACCGCGCTCACCGGGGACTGGAACCGGATGTCGACGCCGGCCTCGGCAAGCATGGTGAAGGCCACCAGCTTCACCATCTCGACGTCGACCGGGGTGGTGGAGTACATGTGGGCGTTCCGGATGGCCACGGGGCCAGGGCTGGCCCCGACCTGCTGCATCCGGCGGATGAACTCCGCCGGGATCCCCTCGATCACGCGCTTGCCCTGCCGGTTCTCGAAGGTGTGCATGCAGAGGCCCAACGTCATGTTGCCGCCGAGAAAGCTGTGCCGCTCGAGCAGGGTGACGCGCGCCCCCATGCGGGCTGCGGCCAGCGCCGAAGCGATCCCCGACGGCCCTCCACCCACGACGACGACCTGCGCCGATGGGCCCATGGCTGGTCATCTCCCTCCGGCCAGCGAGTTCTGGTACTTCTTGCAGTAGACCGTTGCGGCCTCTCGCGAGGCTGGAGCGATGGTAGCACATACGCCTCCGGGGGCCCCGTCCCCGAGCATGGCCGTGGGCATCTCCATGCCCCGGCAGCCGGCGGGGTGCACCACGATGGTCGGCTCGAACTGGACGAACTCCATGTCCACGAGGCGCGCGCCGGCCCTAGGTGATCCGGGGGCCAACGCAGATTGACATCGTCACCGATCCTGGCTGTCGCTCGAGCCTAGCACAGGGCGGCCTGTCCGGGCCCGCGTGTCAATGCCGGCGAGGGGATCGCGCGCTCCGCCACGGTGGGGGAATGCGACTGGAAGATCCCACTTGTCGGGACCGCCGGGCCGGACTACGATGCATCCGCCATGGACCGGGGCGACGCGGTCGTGATCGGCGGGGGCGTGATGGGGGCGAGCATCGCCTACCATCTCGCGCGGCGCGGCGTCGGCCGCACCGTCCTCCTCGAGAAAGCGACGGTCTGCTCGGGCACCTCCGCCAAGTCGTCCGCCATCGTCCGCACGCACTACACCACACGCCCCACGGCCACGATGGCGCTCCTGGCGCGCCGCATGATGGAGACGTTCCGCGAAGACGTGGGGGCCGAGTGCGGCTTCGTGCGCACGGGCATGCTCGTGATCGGCACCGCGGAGGGCCGCGACGGCATGGCCCAGACCGTGGCGATGAACCGGGAGCTCGGCATCGAGACCGGCTTCGTGAGTCGCGAGGAGGCGCGGCGCATCGATCCCCTTGTCGATCCGCCCGAGGGCGCGCCGATCGTCTACGAACCCCGGTCCGGGTACGGAAACCCCCACGACGTGGCGCAGAGCTACGCCCGGCGCTTCGTGGAGCTTGGCGGCGTGCTCCACCAGGGCGCCGAGGTCACCGCCATCGACACCGCCGGCGGCCGCGTCAGGGCCGTGCGCAGCACGGGCGGCGACGTCACGGCCGGCGCGGTCGTGATCGCGGCCGGGCCGTGGGCCCAGCGCGTGGGCCGGCTCGCCGGCATCGACTTGCCCGTCGCCGCCTATCGCGAGTCCATCGTGACGCTCCACCCGCGCGTGCCTTACGGCAATGACCATCCCGTCGTCGCCGACCTCGGCAACGGCGTCTACTTCCGCCCCGAGACGGGCGGTTTCATCCTCCTCGGCAGCACGCGGGAGCCCCCTGAGCCCCCGGGCGACCCCGATCGCTACGAGGACCGCCCGTACCCCGCGTACGTGGAGGACGTGGTGGGGCGCCTGGCGCGAGTCATGCCGGCGGCCGTCGACGCCGAGATCGCCGGCGGCTGGTCCGGGATGTACGAGGTCACACCGGACTGGAATCCCATCATGGGGCAGGCGGCGGGCCTCGACGGGCTCTATTACTGCGTCGGCTTTTCCGGGCACGGGTTCAAGCTGTCGCCCGCGGCCGGGCTGCTGATGGCCGAGCTGATGGCCGCCGGCCGCGCCTCCACGCTCGACCTCTCGCCGTACCGCCTCGAGCGCTTCGCCGAGGGGCACGCGTTCCGGATCGCCTATCCGCAGGCGAGCGTGATCGCCTGACGCGCGCGATGGCCTCCCGGCCGGACGTCGTCCTGGACGGCGGCGGTGGGACTGGCGTCGGCTCGGCCGACTGTCTCGCCGAGCGCGGCCTCGCCGCCGCCGCGCGGCCAGGCGGCTTCTGCACCGAGGGCGGGTTGTCATCGGTGTGATCCGGGGGCAGGGACGCCCTCGGGGCCCCTCGGGGCGGGGGACGCGGGGCCGGAACGTGCGTGTGCAGTTCCTACGTTCTCGCGAGGAGGGTCAGCATGAAGGGCACCGTCGTGAGCCGCCGTCACTTCATCGCGGGCGCTGCCGCGGCCGCCGGGGCCGCCGGGCTCTCCGGGCTGCCGCGCGCGGCCGTCGCGCAGGCGAAGCCGAAGAGCCTGGTCTACTCCACCTACGGGGGCGACTACGGCAAGTGGGTGAAGGACGGGTTCGAGGACCAGTTCACCAGGGCCACCGGCATCGCGCTCGTCCACGACGTGGGCCAGAACCCTGAACGCTACCAGAAGCTCAAGGCCCACAAGGACAGCCCGAAGTTCCACATCGTCCACCTTCAGGACAGGTTCCTCTACCTCGCCGCGCGCGATGGGCTCCTCGAGACCATCGACTACGCGAAGGTGCCGAACGCTGCGCCGATCCCCGCGCTCTTCAAGGCGTCCCAGTGGCTGCACTACGTGTACCTGTCGATCGGGATCATCTACAACGCGAAGGCGGTGGGCGACCGCCCGCCCAAGAACTGGGAAGACCTTCTCGACCCTCGCTACAAGGGCAAGATCTTCGTCGACGACTTCCAGCACTTCGGCCTCCACGCGGTGGTCGCCATCGCGCTCGCGCAGGGCGGCAGCTACGCGAACATGGACCCCGGCTTCAAGTTCATCCGCAAGATGAAGGAGACGCTCGCGCCGCGCTTCATCTCGACATCGCAGGAGGGTATGAAGCTCCTGCAGACCGGTGAGGTCCACGCCGCCATCTGGCAGCAGGCGCGCGCCTTGCGCCTCAAGCGCCAGGGGCAGCCCATCGAGTACGTGGTGCCGCAGACCGGCGACGTCGCGGTGACCTACGGCAACGGCATCGTGAGGGGTGCCGGCCACAAGGAGTGGGCGGAGGCGTTCCTCGACGTCACCGCGGACCCGAAGCTCCAGGGCACGTTCGTGTCCGGGGAGATCCAGGCGAACCCGACGCACCCGCAGGCGACGCCGACGCCGGAGATCGCGAAGCTGATCGCCCGGCCGGCCGGCGCGAAGCAGTTCACGCTGGACTACGCCGAGGTGCTTCCGCGCCTCGACGAGTGGACGCGGCGCTGGAACAAGGAAATCGCGGGGTGAGGCGCGGGGCGCTCCTCGCCGTCGCGCCCGCGCTCACCCTGGTCCTCCTGGTCTTCTTCGCGCCGCTGGCACTGCTCCTGTCGTACAGCCTGCTCGGGTATGCCGGCTGCCGGGTGGTCTCCGCGCTGACGCTCGGCCACTACACGGCGCTCGTCACGGACCCGTTCTACCTGCGCATCATCGGCCGGACGTTCGCCGTCGCGCTCACCACGACGCTCCTCTCGGTCGTCCTGGGCTACCCCATCGCCTGGCAGATCGCGCGGACGCGCTCGCGCCTCCGCCCGCTGATGGTGCTCGCCGTCGTCGCGCCGCTCCTGGTGGGCGGCGTGATCCGAGGGTACGGGTGGATGCTGATCCTCGACGACGGCGGCCTCGCCAATGGACTGCTCGTGCGACTCGGTATGATCGCCGCCCCGACGAAGCTGCTGTTCAACTTCACGGGGCTCGTCATCACCATGGTCGAGGTCATGCTGCCGTTCTTCGTGCTTCCGCTGGTCGGCGTGCTCTCGAACCTGGATCCCGCACTCGAGCGCGCGGCGCTCAGCATGGGAGCGAGCCGGCTCCAGACGTTTCTCGAGGTGACGCTGCCGCTCTCGCTCGTCGGCGTCGTCGGCGGCGCGTCGATCGTGTTCAGCCTGGCCGCCAACATCTTCGTCATCCCGCGCATCATCGGCGGCCCCAGCTACCTCCTGATGTCGACGCTGGCCTACCAGCAGATCGGCAGCGTCGGGAACTGGCCGTTCGGCTCGGCGGTCGCGACCTTCATGCTGGCGGCCACGCTGGCCGTGCTCGTCGTCGGCAACCGCGCGCTCATCCGGCGGTTCGGACACCAGGGAGCCGTCTGATCGTGGCAGGAGGCCGCTGGCTCGCGGCGCTGAACCTTCTCATCTACCTCTACATTCTCGCGCCGATCCTGATCGTCGCGGCCATCGCGTTCTCGGGCACGGAGTCCGTCGCCTTCCCGCCCGCCACCTACTCGCTGCGCTGGTTCGGGAAGTTCCTCGGCGAGCGGGAGCTCATGAGCTCGCTCGGGCTGAGCGTGGCGCTGGCCCTCGTGTCGTCCGGTGCGTCGCTCGTCCTGGGCACGCTCGCCGCCTTCGGCCTCGTCCGCGGCGCGATGCCGGGCCGCACCGCAGTCATGAATGCGCTGATGTCGCCGCTGATGGTGCCGGCACTCGTGACCGGGATCTCGTTCCTCCAGTACTTCGCGCTGCTCGGCGTGCCGTCGCTCCCCGCCCTGTTCCTCGGCCATACCGTCATCACCCTCCCGTACGTCGTCCGCACGATCGCGGCGAGCCTCGAGAACTTCGACATCGAGCTGGAGCACGCGGCGGTGAGCCTCGGCGCGGACCGGCTCGCCGCCATCCGGAAGGTCACGCTGCCGATGCTCGCGAACAGCGTCGCCGCCGCCGTGCTGTTCTCGTTCATCGTCTCGTTCGAGAACCTGCCCGTGGCCCTGTTCCTGTCCGACCCGTTCAGCGTCACGCTCCCGATGCGCATCTACAGCTACATCGAGTGGGTGTTCGATCCGACCGTCGCCGCGGCGTCGGCGATCCAGGTCGTGGTGGTCGTCGTGCTCGTGCTCGTCGTGGAGCGGCTCGTCGGAGTCTCGCGTCTGATCGCCCTGCGATGAGGACGACGGTCCGCGTGCGCGCGTTCGCGCCGGGGCGGGGGCGCTCGACCGCGGCCGCGTCCCGGCTCGGCGGCGCCGAGGACTGACGCCGATGCAGGTCGTCGTCTGCAACCTGACGAAGCGATACCCGGGCACCGTGGCCGCCGCCGACGTGTCGTTCGAGGTGCCCAAGGGGAAGCTGCTCACGCTGCTGGGGCCGAGCGGGTCCGGCAAGACGACCACGCTCATGATGATCGCGGGCTTCGTTACCCCCGACCGTGGGCGCATCGAGGTCGCCGGGCGGGAGGTGACGTCGCTGCCGCCCAACAAGCGCGACCTCGGCGTCGTCTTCCAGTCCTACGCGGTCTTCCCGCACAAGACCGTCTTCGAGAACGTCGCCTTCCCGCTCGGGATCCGGAAGGTGCCGCGCGCCGAGATCGTCCGCCGTGTGACCCGGATGCTCGAGCTCGTGAAGCTCGGCGACTTCGGAGACCGCGGCGTCGGGACGCTGTCCGGCGGGCAGAAGCAGCGGGTCGCGCTCGCGCGGGCGCTCGTCTTCGAGCCGCCGGTGCTCCTGATGGACGAGCCGCTCGGCGCGCTCGACAAGAAGCTGCGCGAGCACATGCAGGTCGAGATCAAGAGCCTCCAGGAGTCGCTCGGCGTGACGGCGATCTACGTCACGCACGACCAGGCCGAGGCGCTGTCGCTGTCCGACACGATCGCGGTGATGAACGAGGGCCGTCTCGTGCAGCTCGGCACGCCGGCCGAGCTGTACGAGGAGCCCGCGAGCCGCTTCGTCGCCGACTTCCTGGGCGGCGTCAACCTGTTCGCGGCGAGCGATGCGGCGGAGGCCGGCGACGGCTTCGTCGCGACCCTCGCCGGCGGTGTTCGCGCGCCGTGCCACTTCCCGGGGAAGAGCGCCGGGGCGCCGCCCGGGTCGCGGCGGTGGCTCGGCATCCGCCCGGAGCGCGTCCGTCTCTGCGCCGACGGGGCGGCAGGCGTTCTCTTCGCGGCGAGGGTCGTGAAGCGCGTGTATCTCGGTGAGGCGATGCAGTACGAGGTCCGGCCGCATGCAGGCACGACGCTGATCGCGAAGCTGCCCCTGGCCGGGGCGCCTCGCGTGTGGGAGATCGGCGCGACCGTCGGCGTGACGTGGACCCCGCGCGACGCGTGGCTGCTGGAGTGACGGCGACGTCCCGATGGTCGGCGGTTCGCCAGCCGGGCGGCGGGCGTCCGGCGGGCCCTCGGAGGACAGAAGGAGACCGCGATGGGAGAGCAGGTGCGAGAGAGCTTCCGTCCAACCGTCATCGGCCGTCACTACGCGGTGGCGACCGGCCACTACCTGGCGACCGCGGCCGCCGTCCGCGTGCTGGAGCGGGGCGGCAACGCGATCGACGCGGGCGTCACGGCCGCGATGGCGCTCGCCGTCGTGCAGCCGGACATCGTCTGCTTCGCCGGCGTCGCGCCCACGCTGATCTACCTCGCGAACGAGCGCCGCGCGGTCAGCTTCTCCGGCGTCGGCCACTGGCCCGCGAAGACGGACGTCGAGCGGCTGCGCGTGGAAGGCGGCGGCCACGTGCCGGAGGGGCTGCTGCGCACCGTCGTCCCCGTGGCGCCGGCGGTGAACATCGCGGCACTCCGCCGCTACGGCACGATCTCGTTCGAGGAGGCGGCCACGCCGGCGATGGAACTGGCGCGCGACGGCTTCGCCATGTACCCGATGCTGCGCCACACGATCGACACGCAAGCGGCGCGCTTCGCGCGCTGGCCCGAGAACAGGCGGATCTTCCGGCCCGGTGGCTGCACGCCGCGTCTCGGGGACCGCTTCGTCCAGGCGGACCTCGCCCGCACGATCGCCGGCATGATCGAGGCCGAGCGGCGCGGGCACGGCGGCCGGGCCGCCAAGCTCGGGGCCGCGCACGACCATTTCTACCGCGGCCCCGTCGCCCGCACGATCGCGAGCTACCACGCCGCGAACGGCGGCTTCCTCACGCTCGACGACCTCGCGAGCTACGAGGCGACCCTGGAGGAACCCCTCGCGTGCACGTATCGCGGGCTCACGGTGCTCGCCTGTGACACCTGGTGCCAGGGCATCACGCTCCTCGAGGCGCTGAAGATCCTCGAAGGCACCCCCGTCGCGACGCTCAGCCACAACGCGCCCGCGTACGTGCATGCGGTGGTCCAGGCGCTCGATCTGGCGTTCGCGGACCGCGAGGCGTTCTGCGGCGACCCGGCGTTCGTGAAGGTGCCGGCGGCCGGGCTCGTGTCGGACGGCTACGCCGCGGTCCAGCGAGCGCGCCTCGATCCGGCGCGTGCGTTCGCGGCGATGCCGTCGCCCGGGGAGCCGTGGGCTCACCAGGGAGTGGCCGGCGCCGCCCGCGTCGACGTGGCGATCGCGGGTTCGGCGGGGCCCGTCCCGACGTCGCTCGACACGATCCACGCCTCGATCGTCGACCGCTGGGGCAACGCGTTCTCGGTGACGCCGAGCGACACCGCGTACGACACGCCGATCATCCCCGGAACGGGGCTCGCGGTGTCGTCGCGCGGCAGCCAGGGGCGCCTCACGCCCGGTCACGCGGCCGAGGTGAAGGCGGGCAAGCGCCCGCGGCTCACCCCGACACCGGGGCTCGCGCTCCGCGACGGCGAGCTCTGCGTCTCGTTCGGCACGCCCGGGGGCGATATCCAGTGTCAGGCGATGCTGCAGGTCCTCCTGAACGTCGTGGAGTTCGGGATGCCGGTGCAGCAGGCCGTCGAGATGCCCCGCGTCGGCACCTTCAACTTCCCGAACTCCTTCGCGCCGCACGCGTACCTGCCGGCGCGCCTGTGCGTCGAGGACCGCGTCGCGGCCGGGACGATCGACACGCTCCGTGGGCTGGGCTACGACGTCGAGGTCTGGCCGGGATTCGCGTGGCAGTCGGGCGCCGTCTGCGCCGTGTATCGGGACCCGGAGACGGGGCTGCTGCACGCGGGCGCGGACCCGCGCCGTGAGGCGTACGCGGCGGCGTGGTGAGCGACGAGCGCCCCAGGTCAGCGCGGGAGGAGAGGCGGGATCGCGCCGTTCCTTATCCCCAGCGGCGGCGGGGACAAGCCCTCGGTGGACACCTGAAAACCGGCCAGTCGTGGACGGGTGAAAACCGGCCAGTGGGCGAGCGCCCCAAGCACGAGTGTTGTACTCCGAGCCCGCGTGAGAGTGCAAGCGGCCGGAGGCCGGCGGCGCGCTGAGAGCGG
>JACPIQ010000072.1 GCA_016188005.1 Candidatus Rokuibacteriota bacterium
GGCGGCCGCCACGCAGGCGCAGCCGGCTCCCGTCGCGGCGCAAGCGCCGGCGGCGGCCCCCGCCGGCCGGGGCGACGAGATCCGCGCGCGCCTCGAGCGCATCCGCGTCGAGCGCCAGCAGGCGGAAGACGGGCGGCTGGGGGCGCTGGCGCGCTTCGACTTCAGCCGGGTCGGGCAATATCAGGCGCAGATCACCGCTCTCGACGCGGAGCGGACACGGCTCGACCAGGAGCTGGCGAGCCTGCCCGCAGCCGGCGCCGCCCCCGCGCCGGTCCAGGCGCCCGCGCCGGCCCGGCCGGCCAGCGATACCGACAGGCTGCGCTGTACGGACATGATGGCCGCGCACGATGAGGCGGTGCGCATCCGCCAGAAGGAGCTGGGCGCCAAGGAAGGACAGGCCGGGGTGGTGCCGCTGCTTCCTCTGCGCGGGCAGAGCGCCGTCGACGTGGCGCGCGAGGTGGCCGCGCAGATGCCCGAGGGCTCGGGGGCCCAGGTGGGCCTGCTCGACGCCGACGGAGACGGCCGCATCGAGGCCTTCATCGATACGCCGGCGCCGGGCACGTACCGCCTCTATCGGCAGCGCCCGGACGGCACGCTGAGCGTGGAGGTGTTCTCGTCCGCCGCCGCCTCGCCGGCCCCGTACGGAGAGATTCCCCGACGGCTCGACGAGACGGCGGCACGGCAGCTCGGCCGGTCGCTGCCGGACCTCCTCGCCGTGCGGCCCGCGGGCGCGGTGCGGGTGACGGCCGAGACCCCCGACTTCGCTCCCGCGCAGGCCCACTGGTTCGCCGGCAACTACGCCGAGGCGGCCAAGCTGGAGCGGCCGGCGGCGCGTGGCATCGAGTACCAGAACCTCCGCGGCGAGCGGGTGCGGGTCATCGAGGTGCTGGCGCCGGTGGCCAATGGCCTGGTGCTCCGGCAGCTCGTCGCCACCCCGCGCCCGGGGGACCAGGAGCAATGGGAGGAGACCGTCACCACGGTGCGCCCGGTATCGTTCTGGCGCACCGAGGTGGAGCTGTTCACTGGCCGCGAGACGCGCGCTGCCGGCGGGGCCCCTGTCGGCACCCGGGCCACCGCGGCGCCCATCAAGTTCAGCATCGACCGCTAGCCGCCGCACGTGCCCGGCCCTCGCGGCAGCACCTCGGTGAGGCGCAGCCGAAGCCCGGGCCAGCGGACGGAGGAGGACACCTCATGCGCGTGACGGCAAGCCTCATGGTCGTGGTCCTGGCGCTGACGCTCGGCCTGTCGGGGTGCGAGACCATCCAGGAGCACCCGAAAGCCGCGGTGGGCGCCGGGGCGGGCGTCGCGGCGGGGGCGCTGCTGGGAGGTCTCATCGGCCGCAATACCACGGGCGTGGTGGTGGGCGGCCTTCTGGGTGGCCTGGCGGGCGGGGCGATCGGCCACTACCTCGATCGCCAGGACCGTACGCGGGCGCAGGCCGTGGCCGCCACCGGCTACAATCCCGCCCAGGGCAATCTGGTGCGCGTCGAGCAGGTGCAGGTCACGCCGAACCCGGTGAGCGTGGGCGGCACCGTCAATCTCCTCGTGACCTATACCGTGCTCCTCCCCCAGGCCGACCGCGCCGTCGCCGTGCGGGAGACACGCGAGGTGCGGCACAATGGCACCCTCGTGGCGAACCCCACCACGGATTTCCAGCGCCAGGGCGGCAGCTTCACCAGCGCTCTGCCGGTGGCCTTGCCGCGCACCGCGGGCCGCGGGCTCTACGAGGTGACCACCACCGTCACGGCGGGTGACCGGCTCTCCCGCGGGATCACCACCTTCCAGGTCCAGTAGGGGCAATCGGTGAGGTCGCGATCGGGGAAGGTCGTCGCCGTCGTGGTCCTGGTGGTGGTGGCCCTGTCCGCGGGCTGCGCCACCATGGGTCTCGTCGAGACCATCGAGTCGCTGCTCAACAAGATCAAGGAGCTGCTCACCGCCAAGAAGTGGGACGAGGCCCTCATCCGGGTCGCCGAGGTGATCCGCCGCGATCCGACTCAGTGGCGAGCGTACCTCTACGGCGCCCAGGCGTATATCGGCAAGGCCGAGTGGGGCCAGGCCCTGACCCATGCCCGCAAGGTGTTCGAGATGGCGCCGCGAGAAAGCGAGACGCTGACGACGCTGGGCGAGGCTCTCCTCGGCGCCGGGACGGCCGCCCTCCAGCGGCGGGCCTTCGGCGATGCCGCGTCCCACTTCGTCGAGTACATCAAGCTGCGGCCCGCGGACGCGCAGGGCTATCTCAATGCGGGCCGCGCCTTCCTGGGCCTCGGGAACTGGGGCGAAGCCGCCCGTGTCCTGGTCGAGGGACTGGGGCGGGCGAGCGACCCCGCCACCCGCTCGCAACTGGTGCAGGGCCTGCTCGAGGGCGGCCGCCAGGCGCTCGCGCGCGGGGAGTATCGGGGGGCGACGAGCCTGCTGCGCGAGTACGTGCGCCAGGATCCGGCCAACGTCGCGGCCTACCTTGACCTCGGCAAGGCCTACTGGGGCTCGGGTGAGCGGGCCGAAGCGCTCGGCGCCTTCCGGCGCGTGCTCGAGCTGGCGCCGCAGAACGAGGAGGCGCGCCGCTTCCTCTTCGGACGATAAGCCGGGCGGCGCGAGAGCCGTGCGCGGCCCCGGACCGCTTCGAGGCCGTGGGGCAGCGTCCGCACGCGCGAGAAGAGGCGGGGCGCGTGGAGTTCTCCATCGCCGAGGAGTAGCCGCAGCCCGGCGAGGGGCCCGCGGGGTCGCCGCGGACTACTGCGCCTGGACCATCCGCACCTCGCACTGGGGGAACGGGATCTCGATCCCGCCCGTCCGGAAGCGCTCGACCAGGGCCTGGTACAGCGCGGCCTCCGCGGCGACGCAATCGTCCACGGACACCCACGGTCGCACTGCCAGCGTGATGGCGGAGTCGGCCAGCGCGGCGACTCCGATCACGGGCGCGGGGTCTTTCAGCACCCGCGGGTCCGCCTCGACCTCCGCCCGTGCCGCAGCCAGCGCTCGCTCGAGATCGGTCCCGTAGGCCACCCCGACACTCAGGTGGAGCTGGCGGATTCGCCCGTAGTTGTGCAGGATCTCGCCGACGATCTTCCGATTCGGGATGACCACGCGCGACTGGTCCACCTGGGCGAGCGTCGTGGTGGAGAGCTCGATGGCGCTCACCTGTCCGTGCACGCCCAGCACCTCGACGTACTCCCCCACCCGGAAGGGCTTGGTGAAGATGATGGTGAGCCCCGCCACCAGGTTGCTCAGCACGCCCTGCAGGGCGAAGCCGATGCCGAGCCCGGCCACCCCGATGCCGGCCACCAGCGGGGCCACCTGGAAGCCGAACTTGTCCAGCGCCACCACCATCGCGAAGACAAGCACGACGATCCGCACCAGGTGCACCAGGAGCTTCCGAGCCGGCGGCTCCATCCGCCGCTGCTCGAGCCAGCGCCCCGTGAGGTTGCCCACCCAGCGGGCCACGAGCCAGCCCACCGCCAGGATGACGAGCGCACCCAGGAGCTGGAAGCCGTAGCGGATCGCGAGGTCGATCGTGATTTCCCTGGCTGTCATGCGCGGCCCCCTCTACATGTGCTTGCGGAGCTCCAGGCGGCCGATCTGGCGGCGATGCACCTCGTCAGGGCCATCGGCGAAGCGCAGCGTGCGCGAGTGCGCCCACATGGTGGCCAGCGGGAACTCCTGGCTCACGCCGCCGCCGCCATGCAGCTGCATGGCGCGGTCCACCACGCCGAGCGTCATGTTGGGCACCGCGACCTTGATCTCGGCGATGGCCTGCTTGGCCGCCTTGTTTCCCACCGTGTCCATCATGTAGGCCGCGTTGAGGACCAGGAGCCGCGCCTGGTCGATCTCGATCCGCGACTGGGCAATGCGCTCCAGTGTGATGTCGTTCTCCGCCAGCCGCTTGCCGAAGGCCACCCGCGACATCGCCCGCGTGCACATCGCCTCCAGGGCGCGCTCGGCCACGCCGATCTGGCGCATGCAGTGGTGGATGCGCCCCGGCCCGAGCCGTCCCTGGGCGATCTCGAAACCCCGCCCCTCGCCCAGGATCATGTTCGACACCGGCACCCGGACGTTCTCGAAGACCACCTCGCCGTGACCGTGGGGGGCATCGTCGTAGCCGAACACGGTGAGCATGCGGATGACCTTGACACCGGGGGCGTCCCGCGGCACGAGGATCTGCGACTGCTGCTTGTACTTGTCGGGGTTCTTGGGGTCCGTCTTGCCCATGAGGATGAGGACCTTGCAGCGCGGGTCGCCGATGCCCGAGGTCCACCATTTGTGGCCGTTGATCACGTACTGGTCGCCGTCCCGGACGATCGAGGCCTCGATGTTGGTGGCGTCCGAGGAGGCGACCTTCGGCTCCGTCATGGCGAAGGCGGAGCGGATCTTGCCCTCGAGCAAGGGCGCGAGCCACTGCTTCTTCTGCTCCGGCGTGCCGTAGCGCTCCAGCACCTCCATGTTGCCCGTGTCCGGCGCCGAGCAGTTGAAGGCCTCCGGGCCGATGGGCGAGCGGCCCATGAGCTCGCAGAGCGGGGCATACTCGAGGTTGGTGAGCCCCGCCCCGCGCTGACTCTCGGGCAGGAACAGGTTCCAGAGCCCGCGCTCCCGGGCGCGGGCCTTCAGCTCCTCCATGATGGGCGGTATCTGCCAGCGCGTCGCCCCCGAGCGGAGCTGCTCGTAGAAGGTCGTCTCGGCGGGGTAGATGTACTTGCCCATGAAGTCCTTGATCTGCTCCAGGTACTCCTTGGTCCGCCTCGAGTACTCGAATTCCATACCGGGCCTCCGTTGCAGAGGGAAATCGGCGGCCGCGCCCGCGGGGGTGGGTCCGACACGGCTCCATAGTCCACACTTCGGGCAGCGAAGAAAAGGGGAAATTGGGGGCGCTGATGCCTTGTCTTGACGGGCGGGGCGCGCTTCGACTACCCTCGGCCCGCGGTCCCGTGCCGCGGGCGCGGCGCGGGCGCGACGAGGCGGCCCCCCCCCGCACGGGAGGTATGAGGATGCGCAGCCAGATCCCGCACGAGAGCAGGGACGACGTCACGCCATGAGCCCCACTGATATCGAGACCACGCTGACCGAGGCCCGGACCCGGGAGTCGCTCGCGAAGGGGCTGTGGCGCAACGAGACCCTCGAGGCCTATCTCGACCGCTGGGCGACCGCCCGGCCGGACAAGACGGCCCTGGTGGACCTGGTGGGCCGCTACACGTGGGCCGGGCTGGCCCGCGCCGTCGAGCGCGTCGCCCACGGCCTCCGCGCCCACGGCGTGGAGCGCGGCAGCGTCATCTCCTGCCAGCTTCCCAACTGGAACGAGTTCGTCCTGATGTTCCTGGCCGCCAGCCGGCTGGGCGCCGTCGTGAACCCGATCCCCCCCACCTACCGGGCCAGCGAGCTACGCTTCATGCTGAACCTGCTGGAGAGCCACGTGCTCGTGATCCCGGCCGTCTTCCGCGGTTTCAGCTACGTCGAGATGATCACCGGGCTCCGCCCCGAGACGCCGCGGCTCCGCCACGTCTTCGTGGCCCGCGGGGAGCCCGGCCCGGGGATGCAGCCCTTCGCCGCCCTCACGGACACGGCCTGGGAGGCGCGCGAGGGCCGGGGCCCGCTGCCGGGCAGCGATCCGAACACGCCGCACGAGGTCATCTTCACCTCCGGGACCACCGGCGAGCCCAAGGGCGTGATCCACACCCCGAACACCGTGCTCTCGACCATGTACCCGCTCAGCGAGCGGCTGGCCTTCACCGAGCGCGACGTGATCCTCATGTCCTCGACGCTCGGGCACCAGACAGGCTACCTCTACGGCTACTGCCTCAACATGCTGCTGGGGCTCACGGCCGTGTGGCTCGACGTCTGGAAGCCCGAGGAGGCGGCGCGGCTCATCGAGGCGGAGCGGGTGACCTTCACCATGGGCGCCACGCCCTTCCTCCAGGACCTCACCTACACACCCACGACCCGCGATCTCTCGACGCTCCGCCTGTTCATCTGCGCCGGCGCCTCCATCCCGCGCCAGCTCGTCAAGGACGCCCGGCAGCGGCTGCGCTGCGCCATCTCCGCCGGCTGGGGGATGACCGAGAACGGGCTCGTCACGAGCAACGGCCTCGACGACCCGGAGGAGAAGGTCTTCGGCACCGACGGCCAGCCGCTGCCGGGGATGGAGCTACGCGTGGTGGACGGCGACGGGCCCGACGTGCCGCCGGGGACCGAGGGCGACCTGCTGGCCCGCGGCTCGGCGCAGTTCGTCGGCTACTTCAAGCGGCCGGCCTACACGGCCGAGGCCTACACGGCCGATGGCTGGTTCAGGACGGGCGACCGGGCCACGCTGGACCGCGACGGCTACGTCTCGATCACCGGGCGCTCGAAGGACATCATCATCCGCGGCGGCGAGAACATCCCCGTCGTGGAGGTGGAAAACCTCCTCTTCGCCCATCCCAAGGTCGCCGGGGTGGCCATCGTGGGGATGCCGGATCCGCGGCTGCAGGAGCGGGCCTGTGCCTTCGTGATCCCCAAGCCGGGCCAGTCCGTCACCCTCGCGGAGCTCGTGGCGCACCTCGATGCCCAGCACGTGGCGCGGCACAAGTTCCCGGAGCGGCTCGAGATCGTCTCCGAGTTCCCCATGACCCCCAGCGGGAAGATCCAGAAGTACCGCCTCCGCCAGCTCCTCACCCAGCAGCCCGGCAAGGTGAACGGTTGACCGGATGCACCAGGCCCGAAGGGCCGAAGAGGCCGAACCGCAACCCGAAGTCATCCACAGTCAGGTGACCCAATGAACCTCAACCTCGCAGGCAAGAGCGTCATCGTCACCGGCGGCGGCTCCAACATCGGCCGCGCCATCAGCCTCGCCTTCGCCCGGGAGGGCGTGCACCTCACCATCGCCGAGATCGACGAGGGCCAGGGCAAGAAGACGGCCGCCGAGGCGGAGAAGGCCGGCGCGGCCTCTGCCACCGTGATCCGCACCGACGTCACGAAGCCCGCGGAGGTGCAGGCCCTGGTGCGGGCGGTGGAGGAGCGCAGGAGCTCGGTGGACGTCCTCGTCAACAACGTCGGCTGGACGGTGGACCGGCTCTTCGTGGAGAAGGAGCGGGCCGAGTGGGAGAAGGAGGTGCAGCTCAACCTCTGGGGGATGATCAACTGCACGCGCGCCGTGCTCGACGGTATGATCGCCAGGAAGGCGGGGGTCATCGTGAGCATGGGGTCGGATGCCGGGCGCATGGGCGAGTTCCGCGAGGCCGTGTACGGGGCCTGCAAGGCGGGCGTCATCGCGCTCACCAAGAGCCTGTCCCGCGAGGTGGGCCGCCACGGGATCCGCCTGAACGTCGTCTGCCCGGGGATGACGATGCCGGACTCCGACGAGGAGATCGGCGGCCTCAGCATGTGGGCCTCCGAGACCAACCGCGCCTTCAGCACCCCCGAGATGCGGGCCCGGATCGCCAAGGCCTACCCGCTCCGGCGCATCGGCCGGCCCGAGGACGTGGCCAACGCCGTGGTCTTTCTGGCCTCCGATGCCGCCAGCTTCGTCACCGGCCAGACGCTTTCCGTGAGCGGTGGCTACACCATGATGTGAGGACAGTGCCATGGCGCTCTCCACCGTGACCCTGGACGTGGGCGAGGGCATCGCCCGCGTCGTGCTCAACCGGCCCGAGCAGCTCAACGCCATCAGCCCCCAGCTGCTGGAGGACCTCTGGCACGTCTGCGCGACCGTGGAGGCCGACCCGGGCGTGCGCGCCGTGGCGCTCACCGGGGCGGGCCGTGTCTTCTGCGCCGGGGCCGATCTCAAGGCCGTGCAGGCCCTCTCCCCCGACCCCGTCAAGTGGGCGCAGTTCATGGGCAGCTGGCATCGCGTCTTCAACCGCATCGAGGCCCTGCCCATGCCCGTCGTGGTGGGTGTGCACGGGCTGGCCCTGGCCGGCGGGCTGGAGCTCGTCCTCTGCGCCGATATCGCCGTCATGGACGCCGAGGCGCGCCTCGGCGACCAGCACGCGAACTTCGGCCTCGTGGCGGGCGGCGGCGGCAGCCAGCGCCTCCCCCGCCTCATCGGCGCCCGCCGCGCCAAGGACCTCATGCTCCTCGGGGGCTGGCTCACGGCATCCCAGTGTCTCGAGTGGGGGCTCGTCACCCGCGTGACACCGGCGGGGACGGTGGCCGCCGCCGTGGAGGCCGTGGCGCGCGAGCTGGCCGCCAAGAGCGCCTCGGCCAACCGGACCGTCAAGACGCTGGTGAACCGGTCCTTCGACTTCGATCTCGGGAGCGGGCTCGAGATGGAGCGCCAGCTCGTGGCCGCCCACATGCGCTCCGCGGATGCCGGCGAGGGCCTCCGGGCCTTCGTCGAGAAACGGGCGCCGGTCTTCAACGTCGCGTAGCCCGCGAGGACGTCTATGGACTTCACCTTCACCGACGAGCAGGAAGAGCTGATCCGCACTCTCCGCGTCTTTGTCCGGAAGGAGCTGGCCCCGCACTCCGCCCGCTGGGACAAGAGCGGCGAGGCCCCCTGGGACATGTGGCGCCGAATGGGGGAGATGGGGCTCCTCGGGCTCCGGGCCCCGGCGGCCTACGGCGGACAGGACGGCGATCTCCTCACCGCCGGGATCGTCATCGAGAACATCTGCCGGGGCGACTTCTCCGCCGGGTACCCGCTGCAGCTCAACTGGCTGGCCGAGGAGATCATCGGGAAGAACGGGACCGACGAGGTGAAACAGCGCTGGCTGCCGCCGGCCGTCCGGGGGGAGGCGATCATCGCCCTGGCGCTCACCGAGCCCAGCGTCGGCTCGGACGCGGCCAACCTCGTCTGCCGCGCCGACAAGGACGGCGGCGACTACGTGCTCACGGGCGAGAAGTCCGGCATCACGCTGGGCATGGTGGCCCAGGCGGCCGTCGTCTTCGCCAAGACCGATTCCCGCGCGAAGGCCCGCGGCGTCACCGCCTTCCTCGTCCCGCTGGCCGGGCCGGGCGTCTCCCGCAGCCCCTTGCGCGACATGGGCTCGCATGCGGCGGTGCGCGCGGTGCTGGCCTTCGACCACGTGCGCATCCCGGCCTCTCACCGCCTGGGCAAGGAGGGCACGGGCTTCTACCAGGTGATGCAGGGCTTCGACTATAACCGCGTGCTCATCGCGCTCGGCTGCCTCGGCACCGCGCAGGCCTCCCTCGACGAGACCATGGCCTACGTGAAGGAGCGCAAGGCCTTCGGCAAGCGGCTGGCGACCTTCGAGGGCGTCTCCTTCCCCATCGCGGAAGCCGCGACCCACGTGGACGCCGCGCGGCTCCTCTGCTACCGGGCGCTCTGGCTCGCCGACCACCAGCAGCCCTACACCAAGGAATCGGCCATGGTGAAGTGGTGGGGGCCCCGCCTCTCGGTGGAGACGATCCACCAGTGCCTGCTGCTCCACGGCCATTACGGCTACACGGACGAGTTGCCCTTCGAGCAGCGCATGCGGGACGTGATCGGCCTGGAGATCGGCGACGGCACCGCCGAGGTGATGAAGGTCATCGTCGCCCGCGAGCTGATGGGACGGGAGTCGCTCCCCTACTGATGCAGGGGTTCGCCGACTTCGAGCAGCACGACGCCGTCGGCCTGGCCGCCCTGGTGCGCCAGGGGAAGGTGGAGCCGGCGGCGCTCCTCGAGGCGGCCATCGAGCGCGTGGAGGCGCGCAACGGCCGGGTGAACGCCCTGGTGCTGCGCTGCTACGACCACGCCCGCCGGGCGATCGCCGAGGGGCTGCCCGACGGGCCCTTCCGCGGCGTGCCCTATCTCCTCAAGGACCTCACGGCCTCGCTGGCAGGCGTCCCCATGACGCGCGGCTCGCGCTTCTTCGCCGATGCGCCCCCGCCGGCGGCCGACAGCGAGCATGTCCGCCGGCTCAAGCAGGCGGGACTCGTCATCTTCGCGCGCACCAACACCTGCGAGCTGGGACTGTCCCTCACCTGCGAGCCACAACTGCACGGCCCCACACGCAACCCGTGGGACCCCGCGCGCATCTCCGGCGGCTCCAGCGGCGGTGCCGCGGCGGCCGTCGGCGCGCGCATGCTCCCCATGGCGCACGCCACCGACGGCTTCGGCTCGATCCGCGCGCCGGCGGCTGCTCCGCGGAGCACGCCGTCACGCTGAGCGTGCGGGACAGCGCGGCGCTGCTCGACGTCACCGCAGGCCCCGGCGCCGGCGATCCCTACGCGGCCCCGCCTCCGGCACGCCCCTTCCTCGAGGAGATCGGCGCCGATCCGGGCCGGCTCCGCATCGCCTGGACCGCAGCCGCCCCGAACGGCGCGCCCGTCGAGGCGGCCTGCCTGCGTGTCCTCCGCGAGACGGCCGATCTCTGCGCCGGGCTCGGCCATCAGGTGGAGGAAGCCGATCCGGAGATCGACGGCTCCGCGGTGGTCCCGACCTTCCTCACCATCCTGGCGGCCAATACCGTGGTGAATCTCGCGAGGCATGTTAGCCAAGCAGCCGATCGTAGTCTGCATGGCTGCCGATCCAGAACCACACGAGGACGTCGGTCGCCTCGACCGCGAGCGCGCGGTAGTGACCTCCGACCCGAGCGGACCAGAAGCGGCCAACCTTCTTCAACTGCAGCGAAGGATGTCGCGGATCTTGCTCGAGATGCGCATACGCTTGATCGGCGAGCTTCTGCACCTCCGATGGAAGCGACCGGTAGCAGGTCCAAAAGTCGGCGGACGCGTGGTGAGTCAGAGAGGGGTGGTCTGCCCGGCTGCGTGGTCGCGAAGAGCCTTTTCACCAAGGCCATCGAGTTTGCCGTTCTGGACATCTCGTTCGAGCTGGCGATCCCACGCCGCCCAGTCGTATTCCAAAAACCAAGCGCGGAACGCGGCGAGCTCGTCGGGAGAGAGCGCCTGCACATCTTGCTCGATCTTCTCAATCTTGCCCATGACCTTCATGCCGGTGCTGATAGTCTAGCATGGCCCCCGCGCCACGGACCGAAGCCGTTTGTCGTGCTGCCCAACGTCTGCGCTCAGCAGCCGGGGCGAGCATCGCGAGCCCTGGTCCGTTGAAGCGTGTAGTTCGGCGGTCCGCGTCTCACGCGGCATGGTCCACTTCCTCGCCATGGCGAGTTCCCGAGCAGCGAGATCAGCTCGGCTGGGCCTACGCCGGTGGGCGCCATTTCCTGTGCACCGAGCGCATCTGCGGGGTCAGGACGTCCTCCCACCTCGTGTGCATGACGCGATCGATCAGGAGCTCGAAGGCGGTCTCCGATGCATCGGCCATGTGCCTGGCGTCTCGAAGGATCTCGGCACGAAGTGCCGGATCGTCAACGAGGACGGCCTTGCCGGCGATCAAGAACTCGTCGCTTCCGGCCTTCGGCTGCGGAAATGTCTGAAGAGCGTACCTGCCGTCCCGCAGCAGGTCGTGCCGCTTCGGAGAAGTAGGCGTGATGAGCACAAAGAGACGGTCGCTGGACAGGACAGGGCACACGGGATGCAGACGAGGCGCACCGTCCCTCCGGACGGTGGCAAGAAAGGCCAGCCCGACCTTGAACTGGAAGAGCAACGAGCGACCGACGTCGGCCAGATCGGGCGCGGCCTTGGCAAACTCCTTCCACGTCACCATCGGACCACCTTAGCGCCGAACGCCGCGCATCAGCGGCGCGCGCCGCGACCCCCGGCCTGGACACGACGCTTGCCGCGCGTCGGCTGAATGCGCTTGTTCGGCGGTCGCTGGTCGCCGCCGACACCGCCTCGCTCCGGAGCGGCCTTCGATTTCGGCCGATGCGCTGGGACGCCGTGAAGCATGCCCTCGACACTGATGTCCTCATCGATGTCAGGCCAATGGACACCTTGACCAGAGCCGATGAGACGAAAGTGTGCTCGTTGCTGGGGAGTCGCCTCAGACAGACGCCAAGACCAGGCCAATGGAACGCTGATGACTCGGCCGTCTGCGAGACGCGCGATGATCTCGTCCTCGGTGACCTGTACGTGTTGGATGCGCGGCTCGGTGCTAGCCACAGTGTTCATGCCATGCCTCCAGAATCGCTGAGCGACGGATGTCGATGAGCCGGCGAATGGCATTCAGCTCCCGAGCGCTGAAGCCGTGATTGCGAGCCAGCTCGATCGGTTCGAGCCAGAACTTGCAGGTGCTGTTCTCTCGCTCGACGTGCACGTGCGCCGGCTCGTTACAGTCGAAGCTGGTGAAGAACACCCGGTATGGTCCAGGGATGCCCTTGATTCTTGGCATTCAGGGATTGGCCCTCCTCTTTCCGCCTGCTCAGCAATGTTACCCGGCAAACTCGGGCGCTGCTTGCGGGAGAACACACCTGCTGAACCACAATTCGGGCTCGGGATAGGCTGGTCTGCGTATCCCGGAAGATGCTGCGAGGCCGGGCGGCTTGTTCCGACGGCCCACCAAGGCATCTGGTGCCCATCCGGTGCCGGCTCTCCGCCACCTTGCGCCCGATCTGGCCGGCGTGGCCGCGCCCGTATGGGCTGCGAGATCCCACAGCGTATCTTGGCGCACGCGCTGGGTAACGCTGCCAGGCGCGTCACTATGCGGACATCCGGCCGGCCGGTGGGCAGCGGGGCCGCGACTCAGAAGGGGGGTGGAGAGCATGGGGGGCTGGCGACGGTCGGGCCGGCGTCACGCCGCGCCAGGGGCCTTGGGGAACGCGGTCGAGCAGGCGCGACCCAGGCACCTCGGGAGCCGAGGCGTCAGAGATCATGAGCGCACGCGCGCGCCCGGCCCGGAGCGTGGATGCCGCTGGTCCGAGCGAGCCCGAAGGGGTCATGCGAACGGCCCTCCTCTCGTGCCGGGTCAATCAACTATAGCCGGCAGGCGGCACTCGGGCAAGTGCCGAGCCGGCCCGTCTCCCGAAATACGGGCTGGGCAGGGGGACCGCGGGGCGATGAAGAGCGGACGGGAGCCGCCAGCGGCCCAGTGAAGGTCGCCAGAGGAGGGGCCCTGCGGATGACGGGAGGCGACGCTGTCCAAGCTGGTGCTGCAACTGGAGGCCGCCCCCCCGGGCGGGGCTCAGGCCTGGCGCGGGGTGCGCTGGGCCAGGTCGCGGAAGAAGGTGGCGATGCTGTCGAGCGTGGCGCCGGGCTGGAAGATGCCGGCCACGCCGAGGGCCTCGAGGCGCGGCACCTCTTCCTCGGGGATGATGCCGCCCACCACCACGGGGATACCCGTGAGCCCCACCTGGGCCAGCTCCTCCATGAGCCGCTCGACGAGGATGGCGGGTGAGGCATCCATGATCCGATACCCGATGGCATCCGCCGCCTCGTCCACGGCCAGGCGGGCGATGGCGCGCGGGATGAGAGCGCCGCCCAGCACCGCCTCCATCCCGGCGTCCCTGAGCCCCCGCGCGATCACGGAGTACCCCGTCGAGTGTCCCGTGGAGTCCTGCACCAGCAGCACCCGCATCGATCGCGTCATGCCCGGCTCCCTATCGGCCGAAGTTCCAGGTGGTGGGAACGAAGGGCTCGCCGAGAGCCTCCTCCCGGATCCGCGAGATCTCGCCGATGGAGAGGTAGGCTCCCACCGCCTCGATCATGGGCGGGACGATGTTCTCCTTCGCGCGGTAGGCCTCCGCGAGTCGCCGGCCGGCGGCCTCGGCGCGCCGCGGGTCGCGCCGCGCGCGGGTCTCGCGGAGCCGGCGGATCTGCTTGTCGCGATGGCCCGGGTCGTAGCGAAGCGCCTCGATCTGCGGCTGGCCGGCGGCATCCTCCTCGGGGCCGTCGGTGAAGCAGTTGACGCCCACGACCTTCATCTCTCCCCTGTCGATGGCCTGCTGCCGGCGGAAGGCCTCCTCCTGCGTCATCTCGTCCATGGCGTCGAAGGCCTCCCGGTCGGGCAGGGCCTCGAACCGCTCGAGCAGGGCGCGCGCCGCCGCCTCCACCTCGGCGGTGAGCGCCTCGATGCAGAAGGAGCCGCCGAGAGGGTCCATCACCTTCGTGACGCCGCTCTCGCAGGCGATGATCTGCTGCGTCCGGAGCGAGAGCGTGGCGGCCGCCGCCGTGGGGATGGAGAGCACCTCGTCGAAGGAGTTCACCGACATCGACTGGGCGCCACCCAGCGCCGCGGCGAGGGCGTGGAGCGAGGAGCGGATGATGTTGTTGAGCGGCTGCTGGCGGGTGAGGTTGATGGCCGAGGTCTGCACGTGGAAGCGGCACGTCCAGGCGCGCGGGTCCGTGGCGCCGAGGCGATCGCGCACCAGGCGCGCCCAGAGCCGGCGCATGGCGCGATACTTGGCGACCTCCTCGAGGAAGTCGTTCTCGGCGGAGAGGAAGAACGAGAGGCGCGAGGCCACCTGGTTCAGGTCCAGCCCCCGGCCCAGCGCGGCCCGGAGCGTGTAGGCGCCCTGGAAGCAGCCGAAGGCCACCTCCTGCGGGGCCGTGCACCCCTGGTCGCGGGTGTTGCGCACCGAGATGCTCGAGTTGTTCCAGTGGGGCATGTGGCGCGTGCAGAACTCCAGAATGTCCACGCTGCCGTTCCCGCGCCGCGCCTCCCCCTCGCCGCCCGGGGTCACCCAGTTCTGGATGGTGCCGCGCAGCTCTCCGATCGGGATGCCGCGCGCTCCCGCCACGGTGAGGATCATGGCGAAGATCGGGATGCTGCTGCCGATCTGGTTGATGGTGACCGCGCGCATGTCGATGCCGTCGAGCAAGGTGTCCATGTCGGCCAGCGTGTCGATCCAGACGCCGCCGCGCCCGACGAAGCCCAGCGCATGCTCGGAGTCGGAGTCGTAGTTGGCGTAGCCCATGCCGCAGACGGAGAAGCCGGTCTGCCCCTGCTTCATGAGATAGCGGAGCCGCTGGTTCGTCTCCTCGGCGGTGCCGATCCCCACCACCTGGCGGCGCGTCCACTCCTTGGTCTGGTAGCCGGTGGGGCGCACCCCGCGCGTGTACGGGAACTCCCCCGGGAAGCCGAGGTCGGCGGCGAAGTCGAGCCCGGCGACATCGGCCGGTGTGTAGAGCGCGCGCAGCGGCAGCCCGGACTGCGTCCGCTGCGGGGCTTCGGGGCCCCCGGCCCGGCCCAGGATCTCCGCCACCCGGCGCTCGTAGTCGGCCTGGGCGGCCGCGATGGCGGCGAGCACCTCGGGGTCGTACACGGCCGGCCTCCTCCTCAGTACGAGCGCGGCAGCTCGCAGTGCAGCTGGCCGATGATGTTGCGGCACTGCTCGTTGGTGATGGGCCCGATCTGCCAGAGCCGCGCCAGGCGCCAGTAGCGGGCCACCTCGCACTCGTTGCTGAGCCCCATGCCGCCGTGGATCTGGATGGCGCGGTCGCAGGCCCGCACGGCCACGTCCGCGGCGTACATCTTGGCCATGGTGGCAGGGACGCCGCAGTCGCGCCCCTGGCTCTG
>JACPIQ010000073.1 GCA_016188005.1 Candidatus Rokuibacteriota bacterium
CCAGCGGCGGCACGAGGGGCACCGGTCGCCCCACCGGGGGCTCGCGGCGCCGCAGCCAGCGCAGCGGTGCGGCCACTCGAAGCTCGCCGTCGAGCGGAGCGCCCGGCGGTACTCCTCGAAGGCCTGCGGCACCTGGCCCCGACGCTCGAAGATGGTTCCCAGGTAGGCGTGAAGGGATGGCAGGTCGGGCGCCTGCACCTCGATCTTCTGGAACTGGTCCGCCGCTTCGTCGAGCATGGACAGCTCGAAGTACACGCGCGCGAGGCCGAGAGCCACTGCCAGGTTCTCGGGGGCCCGGGCCGCCGCCTGCTGATAGAGGGCGATCATCCTCGTGGGGCGACCCTCGGCGCGGTGGAGCTGCTCGATGCGGGAGAGGAGCGGGAGTGCGAGCTGCCGCTCGAGCCCGCGCTCCCAAACCCGGCCCGCCTGCGCCGCGTCGCCCGCCTTGAGATGGACATCCCCCAGCGCCAGGATCGCGGGGAGGAAATCGGCCTGGACGCGGAGAGCCTCGCGGAAGGCCGTCACGGCAGCCTGGGCGTCCCCGTCGGCCGCCCGGGCCTGGCCGACCTCGTACTGGATCCCGGCGAGCCAGGCCTGCTCCTCCGCCCGCTCCTGGACCGGCGCGAGCCGGAGCAGCCGTTCCTGGGCGGGGAGCGCGTCAGCCCAGCGGCCCAGCTCGGCGGTGAGGTCGCGGAGAGCTCGAAGCGCTGTCAAGTGATCCGGATCGCGCGCGAGCACGTCCCGGTAGATCCCCAGAGCGTCGTCCTGCCGCCCCGCCCGGCGATAGTCCTCGGCCACCGCCAGGAGCGTCTCGGGGCGCTCGTCGTTCCGGAGCGCCTGGAGCCGGTGGACGAGGGCTCCCTGCGCGTCGCCGCGGCCGTGCGCCAGCTCGGCGAGCTTCGCATGGGCCTCTGTGTAGCCGGGCTCCCGCCGGAGGATCTCCTCGTAGGCGGCTTGCGCCTGGACCCACCGTCCTGCGAGCTGGGCATCGAGCCCTTGGTGGTAGAGCTCACCAAGAGCTGCTGTGCGCCGGGCACCGCGAGCGGTCTGGTGGTCACGGTAGGCGCGGCTCAGATCGCGGGCCGCGCCGAGGAGGATGGCGAGCACCACCCCCAGGAGGAAGGCGCCGAGGAGGAGCGCCATGAGGGGAAGGTCGTAGCCCCAGGCGGGTCCGAGGGCCACCCTGACGCGGGCGTCGTTGAGCGAGGTCAGGTACGCGACGAAGACTGCGAACAGGAGGAGGAGAAGGAGAGCCAGGCGGATGGGCACGGAACGGGCGCCCTGCGGCGCGTGCTATCCGGCCGCCGTCCGCTCTTCTTCCTCGACGGTCCGCTGACAGCCGATGCAGTAGCGGGCGAAGGGCAGGGCCTCGAGCCGCTTCTCGGCAATGAGTTCCCCGCACCGCTCGCAGGCGCCGAACCCGCCTTCGTCGAGCTTCTGAAGAGCCGCGACCACCTCTTTCAGGAGGCGCCGGTCGCCGTTGCCCAGCTCGAACAGGAACTCTCGGTTGTATGCACTCGAGGCCTGGTCGCCCAGGTCCTTGATGGAGTCGTCCTCGGGGCCCTTGGCGTACAGCACAGTCTTCCCGACCCCCTCGACGAGCTGGCGGTGCTTCTCCTCCAGCTTCTTCCTGAAGTGGGCCAGACGTTCCTTCCTCATCTCCGCCTCCTTGCAACCGTCCTGCGGCGCCGCGGCGGGCCCCGCGGTAGTGGCGCAGGCTACCATGTCGCCCGAATGAACGCAACCCGCGCCGCCGCCCCGGCGGCTCAGGAGCCCTCCACGGAGAGCACGGGCGCGTCGCCCCAGAGGCGCTCGAGGGCGTAGAACTGCCGCGGCCCGTCGGTGAAGAGGTGGACCACGACGTCGCCGTAGTCCAGCAGGAGCCAGCCGCTCTGGGCAGTGCCCTCCCGATGACGCGCGCGCACGCCCGCGCCCTTGAGCGCTCCCTGGATCGCATCTGCCATGGTGTCTAGCTGCGTGCCCGACTGGGCGCTGCAGACCAGGAAGAAGTCCGCGATGCCGGAGAGGCCCTGCAGGTCGAGGACCACCAGGTCCACGGCCTTCTTCTCCAGGGCGGCGTGGGCGGCGAGGCGCACGGTCCGCTCGGACGACGTCGAGGCCATCATGCCTCCTGTCGGTACAGCCCGTGCTCGCGGATGTAGGCGGCCACCGGGGCCGGCATCCGGAAGGCGAGGCTCCGGCCCTCGCGGGCGCGACGCCTCAGCTCCGAGCCGGAGATCGGCAACGAGGCGGCTGCGACGAGGAGGGGGGCGCCCGGGGAGTCGCCCGTCACCCCGGGCCGGACGAACCCATCGAGCCCCAGCTCCCGGAGCACCTTCTGCGAGGCCGGGGCGTCCGGATCGAACCCGCTCCCGCTGCGCGGCACCACCACCAGCCGGGCACGCGCCGCGACGCCCCGCGGATCCCTCCACGTGAGCAGGTCGAGGAACGTCTCGGAGCCGATGATGAGGAAGAGGTCGCCGCGGGTCCCCAGCGCCTCGAGCGTGTCCACCGTGTAGGAGGGCCCGCGCCGCCGGAGCTCCACGTCGGAGACCTCGAATCGCGCGTGCTCCTGCGCCGCCAGCGCCGTCATGGCGAACCGATCGGCGGCCGGCGCCAGCTCGGCAGGGGGCTTGTGCGGGGGCATCGAGGCCGGCACGAGCAGCACGCGGTCCAGCTCGAGCACCTCGCAGACCTCGTCGGCCACGAGCAGATGGCCGAAGTGGATGGGGTTGAAGGTCCCCCCGAGCACCCCGAGGCGCGGCAACGCCCGGCTACTCCCGGAGCTGCCCGTCGCCGAGCACGACGAACTTCGTGGTGGTCAGCTCGCGCACGCCCACCGGCCCGCGCGCGTGGAGCCTGGACGTCGAGATGCCCATCTCGGCACCCATGCCGAACTGGGCCCCGTCCACGAGCCGTGTCGAGGCGTTGACCAGCACCGCCGCGGCATCCACCTCGCGGGTGAAGCGCCGCGCGCTCCGGAGGTCGGTGGTCACGATGGCCTCCGCGAGTCCCGAGCCGTGGCGGCGGATGTGCGCCACCGCCGCGTCGAGGTCGTCGACCACCTTCACCGCGAGGATGTAGTCGAGGTACTCTGTGTCCCAGTCGGCCTCCTGGGCCTCCCGGGCGGCGGGCACGAGGGCCCGCGTGCGCTCGTCCCCCCGCAGCTCCACGCCCGCCTCGACGAGCCGCGCCGCGGCCACCGGCAGGAAGCGGGGCGCGACGGCGGCGTGCACCAGCAGCGTCTCGATGGCGTTGCAGACGCTCACGCGGTGCGCCTTGGCGTTGACGGTAATGGCCACGGCCATCTCGAGGTCGGCGCTCTCGTCCACGAAGACGTGGCACAGCCCCTTGTCATGCTTGAGCACGGGGACGGTGGAGCGCTCGTTCACCAGGCGGACGAACTCCTCGCCACCCCGGGGGATGATCAGGTCCAGGTAGCGGTCGAGCGTGAGGAGCGCCATCACGGCGGCGCGGTCCACCGTGTCCACGTACTGGATCACGTCAGCCGGCAGGCCCGCCTTCTCCGCCGACTTGGCGAGAAGCTGGGCGATCAGGCTGTTGGACTCGATGGCCTCGCTGCCCCCCCGCAGCACCACGGCGTTCCCGGACTTGAGGCAGAGCCCTGCAGCGTCGGCGGTGACGTTGGGGCGGGACTCGTAGATGAAGCCGATCACACCGAGGGGTACACGCACGCGGGAGATCTCGAGACCGCTGGGCCGGCGCCACGTCTCCACCACGTCCCCCACGGGATCGGCGAGCGCGGCCACCTGCCGCAGGCCGGCGGCCATCTCCTCGATGCGCCCCTCCGTCAGCGTGAGCCGGTCCACGAAGGCGCGCGTGAACCCCTTGGCGCGGGCGCGGTCGAGGTCAGCCCGGTTGGCCTCGAGGATCGTGGCGGCCTTCTCCTCCAGCCCGCGGGCCATCTGCCTCAGGGCCTCGTCCTTGGTCCTGGTGGGAGCCAGCGCGAGCGCCCGTGACGCCTCCTTGGCGGCGCGCGCCTTGGCCTGCACCTGTGCCGCGATGTCCATGCCCAGCCTCCCCGCGCCTCCGCTCAGAGCACCACCAGGTTGTCCCGGTGGATCACCTCGCCAAACCCCTTGTAGCCCAGCCTCTTCTCGATCTCGGCGGTTTTGACCCCCCGGATCGCCCGCAGCTCGGAGGCCTCGTAGTTCACGAGCCCCCGCGCGAACTCCCCCCCGCCGTCCTCGGCGAGACTGACGACCTCTCCCGCCCGGAACTCCCCCCGCACCTCCACCAGCCCCGAGGGCAGGAGGCTCTTGCCCTTCTCAGTTAAGGCCTTCTTCGCGCCCGCGTCAACCGTGAGGCACCCCTGGGGCGGGACCGCGAAGGCGATCCACCGCTTCCGTGCCGCCAGCCTGTCCCCGCGGGGCTGGAAGTAGGTGCCGAGCCCCTCGCCTGCGAGGAGCCGCCCCAGCACACCTGGCTCTCGCCCGCTGGCGATGACCATGGCGATGCCCGAGGCTCCAGCTTTCTGGGCCGCCTCGAGCTTGGTGCTCATGCCCCCCACGGACACGCCCGCCCGTTCATCGTAGACGAGGCGCTGGATGTCCTCCGTGATGGCCTCAACGGTCTCCACTCGGCGCGCGCTGGGGTCGCGCCGCGGATCTGCCGTGTACAGGCCGTCTACATCCGTCAAGAGGACCAGGAGATCAGCGTCGATCAGGTGGGCCACCAGGGCGGCGAGGTTGTCATTGTCCCCCACCTTGATCTCGTCCACCGCCACCGTGTCGTTCTCGTTGACGATGGGCAGGACCCCGAAGTGGAGCAGGGTGAGGAGCGTGTTCCGGGCGTTGAGGTAGCGCGAGCGGTCACTGATGTCCTGGCCCGTCAGGAGCACCTGGCCCACGTGCAGGCCATGCCTCTTGAAGGCGTGCTCGTAGTGCCACATGAGCGCCGACTGCCCCACCGCCGCCGCCGCTTGCTTCTCGGGGATGCTGCGCGGTCGCGCTGGCAGTCCGAGACGTGCCATGCCGGTCACGATGGCGCCGGACGAGACCAGGGCCACCTCGCGGCGGTCCTTGCGGAGCCCCGCGATGTCCGCGGCCAGCGCGGCGATGCGCCTGGCGTCGGGCCCCTGGCCGGGCGCGGCGATGAGCCCGCTGCCGACCTTGACGACCAGCCGCCGGGCCCGGGTCACCCCGCGGCGGGCGCCCACTCGGGGCTCCTGAGCCTCGCGGCCACGTCGCGGAGGAGGGCGTCGAGGCCAATGCCCGTGACGGAGGAGATGGCGTGGAAAGCGATGCCCCGCTCCTTGCAGAACCGCTGGAGGGCTGCCCGGCCCCCCGCCGTGCCCGGCAGATCGGCCTTGCTCCCCGCCACCACCTGAGGGCGCCCGGCCAGCGTCTCGGAGTAGGTTGAGAGCTCATGCTGGATGGCCTGATAGTCCTCCACGGGGTCGCGCCCGTGCCTCGGATCGAGGTCCACCAGGTGGATCAGGAGCCGCGTCCGCTCCGTGTGGCGGAGAAAGCGGATACCCAGCCCCTTGCCCTCCGCCGCGCCGGGGATGAGCCCGGGCAGGTCGGCGATCACGAAGGAAGCGCCCTCGCCCAGGCGGACCATGCCGAGGCTGGGCGCGAGCGTCGTGAAGGCATAGTCGGCGATCTTCGGCGTGGCGGCGGACAGTCTGGACACGAGGGTGGACTTGCCGGCGTTCGGGAAGCCGATCACCCCGACGTCGGCCAGGAGCTTCAGCTCCATGTGGATCCAGCGCTCGTCCCCAGCGCGTCCGAGATCGGCCCGTCGTGGCGCCCGGTTGGTGGACGTGACGAAGCGGGCATTGCCGCGACCCCCGCGGGCTCCGCGCGCGACCACGAGGCGTTCGCCGGCCACGGTGAGGTCGCCGAGAGGCTCGCCGGAGTCACGGTCGGAGACCACGGTGCCGAGCGGGACGCGCAGTACCGTGTCCGTCCCGCTCTTCCCGTGCCGGTTCGCGCCCCTGCCGTGCTGCCCCCGCTCGGCGTTGTAGTGGCGCTGGTAGCGGAAGTCCAGGAGGGTGGTGATGGAGGGGTCTGCTTCCAGGACCACGCTACCGCCGTCTCCCCCGTCGCCCCCGTCGGGGCCGCCCCGGGGAACGAACTTCTCGCGACGGAAGCTCACACACCCGGCGCCTCCGTCGCCGCCCTTGACGAAATGCTACCGGCCGTCACGAACTGACCGCCGAAGCGCTTCACCCCGAGCATCTGGGGGTTCGAGTCGCGACCGTTCCTGGAGCTGCCGACACCCTTCTTGTGCGCCATGAGCCTAGACCTCGATCTTCGTGATGCGGACGGTCGTCAGGGTCTGCCGATGCCCGCGCTTCCGCCGGTAGTTCTTCCGCCGCTTGAACTTGACCACGAGTACCTTGGCGTCCTTCTTCTCGACGACCACCTCGCCGGTAACCCTGGCCCCCTTGAGCGCCCCGGGCTCCACGGTGACTTGGCCATCCTGGTTGACGAGCAGGACCTCCTTGAACTCCACCGCCGTGCCCCGAGGCTGGCCGAGCCGTTCCACCTTGATGACCTGGCCCGGTGCCACCCGGTACTGCTTCCCGCCCGTCGCGATGACCGCTTCCATGAATCTCCTATCTCCTCGCCTGGACGTGACTTGCTATGCGTTGCGGTTTGGCCTCTTCGCCCTCATGGGGCTCATCGGGGCGTGCGCGCAACCGTTGGCCTCTCGCGGCTTGGCCTCTTCGGCCCTGCGGGCCTCATCACGTCGCTTGACCGTGGCTTCCCACGCCTTGCGGCTTGGCCTCTTCGGCCCTGCGGGCCCTCACCACGTCGCTTGATCGTGGCTTCCCACGCCTTGCGGCTCGGCCTCTTCGGCCCTGCGGGCCCTCACCACGTCGCTTGATCGTAGCTTCCCACGCCTTGCGGCTTGGCCTCTTCGGCCCTGCGGGCCTCATCACGTCGCTTGACCGTGGCTTCCCACGCCTTGCGGCTTGGCCTCTTCGGCCCTGCGGGCCTCATCGGGGCGCGCCAGCAGCCGTTGGGCGCGTCGCGCCGCGCGGCGAAGCCCAATCAGACCACAAGGACACCCTGGAAGTCAAGGGCGACGCGGTCTTAGCTATACGCGCCCTCGGTGAGCGGCTTGCCTCGCCACACGACCGGGTCGGCCTCCCATCGGTACGGAAGCTCCAGCGACCCGCCGGGCGAGGAGATGGTCCGCAGCGCGCCGAGCGTGTCGGTCAGCACCCGCAGCTGCTTGTCGCGGTTCCCCGGCTCCCCGAGCATGCTACCCCGGGGGAAGCGCACGCGCAGCCAGCGCGGAGGCATCACCCGGCGGCTTGCGCCGGGATTGTTCGACAAGGAGATGGTCGGAACGCCCCAGGCTTCGATCTCCCGCTGGACCAGTCCACCGGACTGGTGGCAGACGGGTCAGACGGGGATGATGAGCGCGACGTCCACCCCCTCGGACCGGAGGCTCTGGGCGATGGCCGGGGCCGTCTCCTCCGCGAGATCCGCGGCGGGCGGACAATAGCCCATGATGCTGTAGTGGGTTGCTGCCAGGCTCCCGATCACCCCCGAGGCCTCGAGCTCGCTCAGCCGATCCAGCGGGAAGATCGTGTTCATGTCCTCCCGTGCCACCTCGTGGGCGAAGTGGTCGTGGGCGATCCCGAGCGCGCTGATGGGCAACACGGCGGGGATGGCGCGCCACGTCCAGTCGCCCTCGCCCGAGTTGGCGTCGAAGGGCACATGCTGCTCGTGGCAGTACAAGCCACCTGTGCTCACCACGGCGACCCGGCTCTCGGCCAGGGCCTTCGTCACGGGCGCCCACGGCGACTGGGTGAAGGCCGGCCACGGGTAGTCCTTGAAGGCGGCCCCGTAGTCGTGGCGCTCGACGAGGGGCGCGGCCCGGGACCACCAGGCCGCGTACCTCTCCCTGAACTCGGGGATCCAGCGCGAGTCGCTCTTCACCGGGGGCATGCGTCCTCCCGGAGCGCCACATCGGGCCGCGGAGGGCGATCGGCGCACCGGGCTCGGCGGCTCAGACACCGCGAGGGAGCGGGGTCCCGTCCGCACTCGATCTCCCGCCCGTCCCGGTTCCGGGGGGGGCGGTCAGCGAACCCGAGCGGAAACAGCATGGCGAAGTACTCCGCCGTCATGGCAATCCTCCTAGGCTGGCGCGAGGTACCGGGAGAGCCGCTGCCTGAGGAAGAGGCGCGAGCGGTGCACGCGCGACTTGACCGCGGGCAGGCTGATCCCGAGCGCCTCGGCGATCTGGGGGTTCGAGAGCCCTTCAACGTCGTGCATGAGGAAGGCAGTCCTGTAGTCCAGCGGCAACTCGTCAATGGCCGCCGTCAGGACGCTTCTGAGCTCGGTCTGTAGCGCCGGTTCGTCGACCTTGGCCGACCAGTCCCCCACGGGATCGGCGTGCTTCCCGAGATCGTCGAAGGCAGGGAGGAGATCCTCCCAGGACACCTCGTTCCGCTTGCCCTGCCGGCTCCGGAGCTTCTGGTAGGCCGCGTTGGCCGTGATGCGGTAGAGCCAGCTGCCGAAGGCCGACTCCCCCTTGAACGTGTGGATCTTCCGCGCCGCGGTCCAGAGAGCGTCCTGCACCACTTCCTCAGCGTCCTGCTCGTTGCTGGTGATGCGGATCGCCAGCCGGTAAACGCGATCGCCGTAGGTGGCGACGAGCTGCTCCGGCCCTTCGGGATCCTCGCGTCGCAGGCGCTCGAGAAGGACCGCATCAGGATCGACCCGCCCCGAGGGCGCACGTTCTACCTCGTCCGGTCGTGTCACCATCTCAGCCGGCCTCGCCCCCTCGCTCCGCTCGGGGAACTTCCATCTTCGCTCGCCTCGGCGCGCTTCGCGCTTCTCCATCCACCTCGCTCGGCTCGCCTTCGGCTGCGCCTCGCACAGCGGGCTGCGGCTCGCCCCCTCGCTCCGCTCGGGGAACTTCCATCTTCGCTCGCCTCGCCTCCGGCTGCGGCTCGCACACCTTATACAGCGCGAGGTGATGCTTGAGCTCGGTCATGCACCGCTCCATGACCTCGATCTCGCGCGTGACCTTGGTCATGAGGATCGCGCCCTCGAGGGCAGCCACCACGAACTGCGCCCCACTGATCGGGTCCAGGTCGGATCGGAGGCTGCCGCGTTGCTGGCCGCGGGCGAGGGTCTCGGCCAGCTTCCCCCGCCAGGCTCCGAAGATGACGGCCAGGCGCTGGCGGAATCCCTCGTGCACGTCTGACAGCTCAGAGGCCAGGTTCCCCAGGGGGCAGCCGCCGACGCAGTTGCGCTGCCGCAGAGTGTCGAGCACGCGGTCGAGGAATCCGCCGATCTGGCGCAGCGGATCGCCCGACGCTTCGGCAAAGGCCGGCTCCAGGGTTCGCTCCGTGAAGGCCTGGATCGCCCTGTCGATGATGGCGTAACCGAGATCTTCCTTGCTCTTGAAATAGTAGTAGAAGTTCCCCTTGCCGACGCCGCTTTCCTTGAGCACCTCGTCGAGGGACGTCGCGTGGTAGCCGCGCAGGTGGATCAGCTTTCCGGCCACGTCCAGGATCTGATCCCTGGTTGCTGCCCCTTTGGCGCTCCTGACTTCCACAGCCATCGCCCTGTCTCCTGGCAGTTTTAACGCCTTGCGGTATGTACCAACTGGTCGGTACAAATATAGCCAAGAAGTAGCGCGGCAGCAAGCGGAAATTGCAGGGCCAGGGCCTGGTTGAGCCGGGGGTGTCAGTGGGCCTGGCGCACGGCAGGCGAAGCGCAGCGCGTCAAATCCAGCCAGCCATCTCCAAGGCTGACGGATCGGACTCGGGGGCGAGCCGGGCGCGGCCCGGACCTCGGAGCCAGGCCAGGGTCAGTCGCTTCCTCCCACGGCCACGTGGGGGGTGTCAAGCCGGGGCTCGCCCACCCGTCCCCGTCGTCATGTCGGGGTCTCCCCCCTGTCACCCCCTCGGCGTTTCCGGCCATGGGCCGGCGCGGTCTGGCTTGGGAGCTCACACTTCCCGGGCGACGGTGCTGACGATGCGGGCCCCGGGCGCGCGGGCTCGCAACAACCCCTCCGCGCGCTCCGGCGCCATGCCGTACACGGCAGTGGCCGCTGCGTCGGCAGCAAGGCAGGTGCTAGCAGACACCGTGACGCTGTGCATCGCCGTGCGCCTGGGGGCGGCCGTCGTCGGGTCGAGGAGATGATGGTACCGGCGGCCCCCGTGACTGAAGAACTGCAGGTAGTCTCCGGAGGTCGCCAGCGCCCCGTCGCTGACGGCCAGTTCTCCAGCGAGGCGGCTCGGGTCATCCGGCGACCGGACCCCGACCCGCCAGGGCTCGCCGGACTCGGACTCCCCGAGAGCGAAGAGATCGCCGCCGACGTTCACGATCGCCCGCGTGATGCCCCGGCGCCTGAGCGCCTGGACCGCGGCATCGACCCCGTGGCCCTTCGCGATGCCACCGAGGTCGACCTCCACGCCGGGGTCCCTGAACCGGATCACCGGCCCCCCCCGCCACGTCTCAAGTTCCATCGCGCGGTAGAGGCTGCGCCCGGCCAGGGGCCGGACCTGGTCCTCGGGGGGCGGGGTGCGCCGCTGGCCCACGTCCCAGAGCCGGATGGCCCGGCCGATGCACGGGTCGAAGTCGCCGGCGCTCGCCTCGGCCCACGCGAGAGCCTCCCGGAGCACTGCCGCCGTCCGCAGACTCACGGACACGGGCCCAGTGGCCGCAAGGCGGTTCGCGCGCCCGACATCGGAGGCCTCGGAAAAGCGCGTCATGAGCTGCTCCACCGTCTGGAGCTCCTCCATCGCCGCGTCCATGGCAGCATGGGCCAGGCGCGGGTCCCGATGGACGACGGCCAGCTCGGCGATGGTCCCCATCACCGGCATGGCCCGGCGCACCAGCTCCGGGCGCCCGCGGCCGGCGAGGGGGATGCTGGCCACGACGAAGGCACCGATCCCCAGAGTGAGGACCTCCCTCCGCGTGAAGGTGGGCGACGGGCCGCGATCAGCGTTGCGCATGCGTCGACTCCGTTTCTCCGCCGGGTTTCGCGTCACAGCCGCCACAGCCCTCCGCCGTCGCCGTGCACGAGCTGCCGCCGCATGAGAGGCGGCGGCCGCGCATCAAGAGCCCGAACAGCGCGAAGAGGGCCGCCACGCCGAGGATGGTCAGCAGCGTCGTCATGACGAGCTCAGGAGCCCCGCGAAGCCCATGAAGGCCAGCGAGAGGCTGCCGGCGATGAGCAGCACGAGCGCCGTGCCCTTGGCGACCGCGGGGACGTCGACCAGCTCGATGCCCTCGCGGATCGAGGCCATGACCAGCAAGGCCAGGGTGAGGCCGGCCCCCGAGCCGATCGCGAAGACCACCGCCTCCAGGAGGCTGTACTCCCGGTTGGTCTGGAAGATGGCCAGGGCGAGGACCGCGCAGTTGGTCGTGATGAGCGGAAGATAGATCCCGAGGGCGCGAAACAGCGCCGGGCTCAGCTTCTTGATCACCATCTCGACGATCTGCACCAGGGACGCGATGACGATGATGAAGGCGATGAGGCGGAGGTACGGGGCGCTGCGGAGGACGAAGGCGTTGAGGAACCACACGGCCACCGCCGTCATGGTGAGCACGAAGGTGTCGGCCACGCCCATCCGGAGCGCCGTGTCGATGCGGCCCGACACGCCGAGGAACGGGCACAGGCCGAGGAACAGCATCAGGGTGAAGTTGTTCACCACCATCGAGGAGATGAAGATCCACGCGAGGTCGCCCATCAGGCCGCCCTCTCCACCGCCGCGATCCCACCCGGCTCCACCGCGCGCGCCCTGAGCGCCTTCCGCCGCTTGAGCCAGGCCACCGTCAGCAGGACGAAGGCGAGCGTGAAGAACCCGCCGGGGGGGAGCACCATGATCACCCAGGGCTCGAATCTGGGCCCGAAGAGGCTCACCCCGAGGAAGGTCCCGCTGCCGAGCACCTCGCGCACGGAGCCCATGATGAGCATCATGATGATGAAGCCGATGCCCATCCCGATCGCGTCGAGCACCGAGCGGCCGACGGGGCTCTTACCGGCGAACGCCTCCTGGCGGCCCAGGATGATGCAGTTGACGACGATGAGCGCCACGAAGGCGCCAAGCGCCTTGTAGATGTCGGGGACCAGCGCCTGCAGCGCCATCTCGGCGACGGAGACGAAGGTCGCGATGATCAGGATGTAGCTGGCGATCCGGACCTCGTTGGGGATGAAGCGCCGGGAGACCGACACGAGCAGGCTCGAGCCGACGAGGACGAAGAAGGTGGCGATTCCCATGACGACGCTGTTCGCCACCGAGTTGGTCACCGCCAGGGTCGGGCAGAGTCCGAGCAGCTGGACCAGCACCGGGTTCTCGCGCCAGAAGCCCTTGATGAGGTCCTCCCGGGGCGCGGCGATCCGTCGTGCCCCTACCCCCGTGCCCTCGGGGGGGGCGCCGCAGTGCAGGTCCGCCGGGGCGATCTCTCTGCTCATCCCTTGCCCTCCTGGGGGTAGCGATCCACCAGCGGCCCCAGCCGCTGCAGCGCGTTGTTGATGATCCGGATGACGGCCTTCGATGAAATGGTGGCACCGGTGATCATCGCGACCTCGCGCGGGCCCGACCGCTTGCCCTGCTTCACCCCGATGAGCGGGACGTGGGCCTCGGCGAACTGCGAGACGAAGGCCCGGTCCTTCTCGATCTTGTCGCCGAGCCCCGGGGTCTCCTTACTCTCGAGGACCTTCATGCCGAGAAGCTGCTTCGTCCTCGGGTCGTAGCCGAAGATGACCCTCACGAAGTCCTGGAATCCCGCCTCGGCCGAGACCATGGCGAAGCCGACGCGCTGGTCGTCCGATCGGTAGCCGAGGTAGACGCGCTCGACCTTCTTGGGGTCGGCGCCGTCGGGCACCTTCCGCACGAGGGCGCCGGCCACGACGTAGAGCGTCTCGTAGCGCGCCGGAGCCCTGAGGACCTCGTTGACGGCCGCCGCCAGCTCTCGCGCCTTGTTGGCCTCGATGGTCGGCAGCGTGAGGCCGAAGGCGACCACGAGGAGCACGCCCGCCACGACCCCGCCCACGCCGAGGGTGGCCAGCAGCCGCGAGGCCTTGACCTCGTCCGGCGCCGGCGGCGCCGACGCCATCACCGCGCTCCCGCCCTGGCCGTCGCCGCCCGTCACGAGCGCCCCCTCGGCGCCGCCGAGCCGAACACCCGGGGCTGCGTCCACCGGTTCAGGAAGGGGACGAAGGCGTTCATGATGAGGATGGCGTACATCACGCCCTCGGCGAGCCCTCCCCAGAGCCGGATGAGGAGGACGAGCAGGCCGATGCCGGCCCCGAAGAGCCAGCAGCCGAGATGCGTCACCGGCGAGGTGACGAGGTCGGTGGCCATGTACATGGCGCCCAGCATGAGCCCCCCGGAGAAGAGCATGAAGGCGGCGCCCGGGTAGCGGGCCGGATCGAGCGCGTGCAGGCCGGCGGCGAGGATGGCGACGGTGGCGAAGATGCTCGCCGGGATCCGCCAGTTGAGGTAGTTGCGCAGGGCCAGGTAGCTGCCGCAGAGGAGGATCACGAGCCCCGACGTCTCGCCCAGCGAGCCCGAGGTGGTGCCCAGGACGAGGTCGAGGAGCGGCGTCCCCTGATGGTCAAACTTCATCCGGCCCAGCGGCGTGGCGCCCGTCACCGTGTCGAGCGCCCGGGGGCTCGCGAAGGGCCACGCGAAGTTGTCGCCGAGGAGCTGCCACCAGTGCCCGGTCGCGGGAGCGGGAAAGGTGGTCAGCGCCACCGGAAACGCCGCCTGGAGGAAGGCCCGCCCGAGGAGAGCGGGGTTGAACACGTTCTGGCCGAGCCCGCCGAAGGCGAGCTTGCCGATGGCGATGCCGAAGGCGCCACCGGCGAAGGCCATCCACAGGGGCAGCCCGGCCGGTAGCGTGAGCCCCAGCAGGATCCCGGTGATCGCCGCTGAGCCGTCGCCGAGGGTGCGCCGGCGATCCAGGCCGCGCTCGGTCACCAGCGCGCCGGCCGTGGCGGCCGCCACGACCAGGAGCGCGCTCGGCCCGAAGAAGTACGTGGCGACCGCCACGATGGGTGCCAGGCTCGCCACGACGCTCCACATGATCCTGGGCGTGCTGTCGCCGGCGGCGAGGTGCGGCGAGGCGGTGACGAGGAGCGACGGGGCGCTCATGCCGCGGCCGGGCGCTTCCGGAGCGCCGCCTTCGCCAGCGCGAAGAGCTGCGGCAGGGGGATGTTCGACGGGCAGGTGTAGCCGCAGCAGCCGCAGAGCATGCAATCGACCAGGTGGCTGGCCTCCATCTCCTCCCAGCGCTCCTTGAGGGCGAGCTGGCCGAGCAGCTGCGGGTTGAGGAAGACTGGACAGGAATCCAGGCAGTGTCCGCAGCGGATACATGGGTAGGAGACGGTGGGCTTCGTCTCCGCCGCGGCGAGGACGACCACGCCGGTCGTGCCCTTGACGAGGGGGGTGTCCAGGTGGGCCTGGGCGAGGCCCATCATGGGGCCGCCGAACACGATCTCCCGCGCGTCCGCGGTGAAGCCGCCGCAGGCGTCGATCAGGTCGCGGAGCTTCATGCCGACGGGCACGATGAGGTTCGCCGGCCGCTTGACCCCGCGCCCCGTCACGGTGACGATCCGCTCGATCAACGGCAACCCCGTCTCGAACACCTCGGCGATGGTCGCCGCGGAGGCGACGTTCTGCACGACAACGCCCACGTGCAGCGGGAGCTTCCCGGAGGGCACCTCGCGGCCGAGCAGCGCCCTGATCAACATCTTCTCCGCCCCCTGCGGGTACTTCACATCGAGCCCATGCACGGTCACGTCCAGGTCCGGGGGGAGCGTCCGGCGGATGGCCTCGATGGCATCGGGCTTGTTCAGCTCGATGCCGATCAGCGCGCGTGTCACCCCCAGGCAGCGCATCATGATGCGCAGGCCGAGGTGCACGCGCTCCGGGTACTCGACCATGGTGCGGTGGTCGGTGGTGAGGTATGGCTCGCACTCGCAGCCGTTGATCAGCACGGTGTCGACGACCTGGTCCTTGGGCGGGGCGAGCTTGACGTGGGTGGGGAACGCCGCGCCGCCGAGACCCACCACTCCGGCCTGGCGGATCGCCTCGACGATCTCGGAGGGCTCGAGGCGCGTCCAGTCCGGAACCAGTCGCGGCCGCGGCGCCTGCGGCGAGTAGCGGTCCACCGCGATCCGGACGGCGGGGGCGTAGGACCCGTCGGGATGCGGCCAGAGGGCGATACCCTCGACGGTCCCCGCCGCGGAGGCGTGCACCGGCGTCGAGACGTACCCGTCGGCCTCGCCGAGCGCATCGCCGCGCTCCACGCGGTCGCCGGGCTTCACGACGGGGCGCGCGGGCTTGCCCGTGTGCTGCCGGAACGGCAGCACCACCTCGTCCGGGTACGGCACCCGCCGGATCGCGATCCGGGCGGTGAGCTCCTTCAACTCGGGCGGGTGGACGCCGTGGCGGAACTTCAGATGGTTCCACACAGAAGGGTCAGTCCAGGCTGGGGGGGAGCGACCGCCGCTCCGCCCCCAGACCTCCCCACCGGCTTGACGTCGAGCCGCGCAGCTGGGGTTGGCGGTCGAGTGTCTTCACGGCAGCGTCAGTTGAAGGGCTGGGCGCGCTTGAGCCACTTGGCCAGGTCCTTCTCCGCCGGGTTCAGCGGCGTGCCGGGATGGATGATCTTCACGGGGCACTTCTCGGCGGCCTGCACGATCTCCTTGAACGTACCGGCCCTGGGGTCCTTGATGTAGGCCTGCTTCTTGGCGTTGTAGGCGAAGAGCCGCTTGTTCAGGTTCGTGCACTCGTTGCAGGCCGTGCAGAGCGCCGAGTCGATGTACGGCTCCATCGTGAGCGCCTCGCCGGCCTCGACCGCAGCTGGCGCCGCCGCCACCGCGGGGCTCGCCACGGCCGGCGCGCCCACCAGAGACGCGGGCGCGGCCTGGGGGGGCGCGGTGGCGCGGGGTCGCGCCATGGCCGGCAGCGCGTCGACCTTCGCCAGCAGCTCGCCGATGGGCGTCCCGCCGTTGCCGGCCCCCAGCAGGTCCTCGGCCAGGCGCCGCGCGATGACCCACGGGTAGCGCGCCTTGAGGTCGGCCAGCTTGGCCTCGTACTCGGTCCGCAGCGCAGCCAACCGCTGCTCGAAGTCGGCCTCGGCCGCCCCCGTCTGCGACGCGTTGAGTCCGGCCATCTCGCGCAGCAGTGCCCACACCTCCTGCCGGTCCTCGGTGAGGCGGACGATCTCGTCGCTGACGGCGAGGCGTCCGAGCTTCCGGTCACCCTCGAGGGTGTGGATGAAGGGCGTCTTGCCGGCCCGGTCGTCCTTGCCGAGCGCCAGGTAGTCGTGGAAGGGCACGAGCTCCTGCTCCCCGTCGGCGGGAATGCGGGAGAAATGCTTCCGGAAGCGCGTCTCGGTACAGGCCCAGTCCGCCACGGTGACGGGCAGCTCCATCACCTGCTCGGCGCCGGCTGCATCCACGTACTTGAGCTCGTACGTCGGCCAGGGATCTTCCAGCGACGGGTTGCCGTCGAGGTTCAGGCGGTCGGCGAGCCTCGGCCCGGCCGCGGGGTCGTAGACCAGCAGCGGGACGGAGCGGCTCTCCAGCGCGAGCTTCGCCGCGTGGGGCGCCTGCTCGTCGCCGACGCCGTGCTCGGGCGGGCACGGGCAGTGAAGCGAGAACACCGCCGGGTACCGTGACTGGAGCCCCCGCAGCACGCCGGCCAGCAGGTGGGAGGGCGAGGCCTGGGAAGACTGCAGCACGAACACGTTGCGATGGGCCATGGCGATCAGCGCGAGCTCCTTGCGCGTCTCCTCCTTGCCGCGCTGGCCGGGCCCGAATTCCGCCATGTCGCTCACCTGGCCCAGGAAGCCGCTGGTGCAGGCCTGGCCGCCGGTGTTGGAGTAGACCTGGGTGTCGAGCATCACGACGCGCACCGGCTTGCCTGAGGCCAGCAGCCGCGAGAGGTTCTGGAAGCCGATGTCCAGCAGCGCCCCGTCGCCGCCCACCGCGAAGATGGGCGGGCAGAGACCGAACTCCTCGTCGCTGAAGCTGCGCCAGTCGAGCTTGCCGAGCTCCGCCTCGTGCCGCGCCGGATCGTACTCGCCGGCGAGCTCGAGCTCGGCGCGCCGCACGGCCGCGAAGCCGTCGGCCATCTTCCGCATGTGCCCCTCGAAGATGCCGATGGCCACGCTGGGGGCGTCCTGGAAGAGGTGGTTCACCCACGGGACCGGGTAGGGGTTGTAGGGATAGGTACTCCCCCACACCGACGAGCAGCCGGTGGCGTTCGCGATGCCGCAGGGGGCCCGCCCGGCGCCGCTGGGCCCCTCCGTGTAGCGCCAGCGGAGGTCCCGCAGGTCACGGATGGCCGCCGCGATGCGCTCCACCTCCTGCTTCTTCGCCGGGGCGAGGGGCACGTCGATGGGGCCCGCCGTCCCCGCCACCCGCGCGAGATCCGCCTCCGAGGCGAGGATGCGCCGGGCCTTGTCGTCCAGCCGCGCGATGAGCCCGTCGAGCCGCTCGACATGGGCCTTGACCCGCGGCTGCATGAGGGCGTTGAGCGCGGAGAAGACCAGGTGGAGGATCGTCTTCTCGCCGCAGCCCATGCAGGCCCCGTCACCGCCCAGCATGGAGAGGTAGTTGGCCTTCTTGAGGAGCAGTGAGGGCAGCGTCCCGATGCCCTCCTCCAGGCTCGCGATGCTGACGTAGCGGTCGTCGGTCTCGGGCAGGTGCTGCCAGAGCTGCCAGTTGCGCCGCAGGCGCTCGAGCACCCCGGCGTCCTGCTTGACGGTCCGGAGCGCGTCGTCCGGGCACACCGCGACACAGATATTGCAGCCCTTGCACGTCCCGGGATTCACCGTGATCGACAGGAGTCCGCCGCTGCCCTTGGCCCGGGACTCCGGGGCGTCGAAGAAGGGCGCGGTCTTCGCCAGCGGGAACTCGGCGAGCGCCGCCTGCACGGGCGCCCACTCCGCGTCCAGCGCCGCCCGCCGCTCCGGCTCCCAGCCGAGCTTGTCGGCGACGGTCGCGTAGGCGGCGGTCGCCACGGCGCCGAACGTCGTGAACGGGGCCTCGCGCATGATCCGGCGCGACTCGTTGCCGAGGTGCTTGACGATCTGCCGGACGCGGTCGACGGAGCCCCCGCCGGCGGCGAAGCCGATGGCCGCCCCGAAGACTTCGTCGATCTGGTTGACCACGCCGGGAATCGCGGTGTCAGGGCACTGGGTCCAGCACTGCCCGCAGCCCGTGCAGTTGGCGGGCACGAACTCCGGCACCTCCATCCGCACGGCCGTCATGTCGCGGATGGTGCTCGAGGCGGCCGGCAGCGCGCTGGTGGCAGCGAAGGGATCGGCGATCCCGTCCTGGCCGGTCGAGTAGAGGTAGCCGACCTGCTCCCAGAACCGTCCCGGGTTGCCGAGCGTGGCCTGGCTCCCGTCCCCGTCGAGCCGGGCCGGGCGCTCGGGCACATGGCCGAGCCCTGCCGTGGACACCTCGTGGGCGGCCACGTCCAGCTCGACAACCTCGTCGTAGCCCCGGCGGATGACGCGGAGGTTCTCGTCCACCACTTGAGCGCCGAGGCGCCCGAACTTCTTCTTGAGCTGGCTGCCGATCTCCGCGAAGAGCTTGGCCTCGTCCACGCCCTGGCCGCGCAGCAGCGGGGCAACGCGGAAGAAGGCGCCCATGAAGGCGGCGCCCTGCATGCGGTAGCGCAGCTCGGCCCCCGAGGCCTCGGCGCCGGCGATGCGGAAAGCGTCCAGGAAGTAGACGCGGATCTTCCGCTCCTTGAGGGCGCGCTGGGTCTGCGTCGGGAAGCTCGCCCACAGCTCCGCGCCCCCGCGGTCGCTCTGGATGACGAGCACTCCGCCCTCGGCGAGGCCGGCCAGGGGGTCCGAGTGCCGCGTCACATTGGGGTCGGGGGAGAGCACGACGTCCACCTGACGAAGCTCGCAGTTGAGCCGGACCGGCTCCCGGGCCAGGGTGGCGTAGAAGGTGGTCGGCTGGCCCTTCTTCTCCGAGCCGTACTTCGGGTTCGCCTTGATGTGCAGGCCGAGCAGCTCGGCGGCCGTGAGCGCGAGGTTCTTGCCCATGGTGATCGCGCCCCAGCCGCCCACGGAGTGGATCCGGAGGGAGAGCGAGCCCTCCGACGCCAGGTTGACGTCGGCCGCCGGGGTCAGCGCGAGGCCGGCGATGTCCGGGTAGCCCTCGAGGAGCTTCTCCTGCCAGATCTGCAGCTTCGGCAGGCGCGTCTTCGGCCGGATGAACTCGATGCCCAGGTAGAACTGGCGGCGCTTCTTGCCGCCCTCGAGCATGTTGTCCACCGCGGCGATCAGATCGGTGGGCTGCAGGTCGCGGCTCCCGAGCCCGAAGCACCCGGAATAGAAATCGGGCACCTCCTCCGGAGCGCAGGCCGGCAGCCCGGCATGCGGGAGGCGCCCGCCGCGGGCCCGCCCGTTCTCGACGGCCTTCCCCATGGCGGCCCGGATCTCGCGGAGCAGCGGCGCATCCACGGCGAGCGGCTGGTCCACCCGCTCCAGCACCACCACGGCCCGCTTGCCCCGGAGCAGCGCGGCGAGGCGATCGGCCGGGAAGGGCCGGAACATCGTCACGTTGACGACGCCGACCCGGAGCTGCCGCGCCGCGCGCAGATGGTCGGCGACCGCCTCGGCGTTCCACACCACCGAGCCCTGGCCGACGATGGCGTACTCGGCATCTTCCATCCGGTGGCCCGCGGCCCGCGCGTAGCGCCGTCCGGTGAGAGCTGCGTACTCGTCGAACGCGCGATCGGCCAGGGCCGCCACGTGGTCGAAGTAGAACGGGCGCTGGGCGGCCACGCCCTGCTGGTAGGCATCCTGGTTCTGGACGACGCCGAGCATGGTCGGGCTGTCCAGGTCGAACATCTCAGGGATGCGCCGGCGCCGCTCCCCGAAGACGAGACGCTGGGCGGGGGTGGGGGACTCGATGATGTCAGCGGGGTCCCCGAGGAACTCGCGCACCAGCTCGCGCTCGGGCAGCCGGCAGGACTCGATCACGTGACTGGTGAGGAAGCCGTCCTGCGCGCAGATGCCGGGGTTCAGCGACAGCTCGGCGATCCGGTGGGCGATCAGGTTGAGGTCGGCCCCCTCCTGCACGTTCTTGGCGAAGAGCTGGAAGAAGCCGGTGTCGTCCACCGCGTGGTAGTCGTCGTGGCCGGCGTGCACGTTCAGCGCGTGCTTGGTCATGGCGCGGGCGGCGATGTTGAGCACGTAGGTGAGCCGCTTGCCCACCGCCGCGTACAGCGACTCGTGCATGTAGGCGATGCCCTGCCCGCTGGAGAAGTTCGTGGCCCTGAGCCCGACCATGCTCATCCCGGCGGTGACGGCGGCGGCGGCGTGCTCGCCCTCCGGCTCGAAGAAGAGCAGGCGGCGCCCGTTGACGTTGGTCTTTCCGGCGGCGAGCGCCGCCGCCCACCCCTCGCCCATCTGGGTGGAGGGTGTGATCGGGTAGGCGCCGGCCGCCTCGCTGGCCGCGGTCTCCATCTCGACGACAGCCGCGCTGCCATCGACCGCGGTCGGGATCCCCGGGTACCTGGGCGCGGAGGGAGGGGCCTCCTGCTTGCGGGATCTCATGCCACTACCTCCTCGGCGGGCCGGAGCGCCGCCGGGGCGGGGGCACGGCGAGCGAACTGCGCGCCCTCCACCCAGACGATGGCTCCCGTGGGACACCGGCGCGTGGCTTCCGGTCCCGCCAGGTCGTTCTTCGCGTAGTCCACGACCGCCAGCCCGTTCTTCATGGCGATGACGCCCGGGGCAGCGTCCATGACGCACCTGCCGCAGCCGTTGCAGGCGACGCGGCAGAGCCGCTCGGCGCTCTCGCCCTCGAGCAGGCTCTTGCACTGCACGAGGAGCCGGTGCTCCATCGGCATGATGGTGAAGAGATCCTTGGGACAGGCCGTGACGCAGTCCCCGCAGGCCGTGCACCTGGCCGGGATCACCACCGGCAGTTCGGCCTCGTTCATGTAGATCGCGTCGAACGTGCAGGCCACCTCGCAGTCTGCGAGGCCGAGGCACCCCCACACGCAACCCTTCTGGCCGCCGGCCACCGCGGCTGCGGCCTTGCACGTGCCGAGCCCCCGGTAGTCGGCGCGAGCCGGCGCCACGTCCCGCCCGCCCGCGCAGAGCAGGCGGGCGACTCTCTGCACGGCCTGGCCGACGTCGACCCCCAGGTACGCGGCGATGTCAGTCCGGACGTCAGGGCTCGCCACCGTGCACGACGCCGGCGCGATGGCCCCCTGGACGACCTGCTCGGCGAAGGCCCGGCAGCCGGGCTGGCCGCAGGCCCCGCAGTTGGCGCCGGGCAGGAGCCCGGCCACCACATCGATCCGCGGATCCTCCCAGACCCGGAACTTGCGGTTCGTGACGGCGATCAGGGCGGCGAAGAAGAGGCCGACCCCGCCGAGGATGATGGCAGAGCCGGCGATGGCTGCCGGGTTCAGCGTGTCCACGAGTCAACCGACATCGGAGAGGTCCACCCGGCTCAGGAGCCACGCCGCAAGCTTGTCCGCGGGGTCGGCCGGCGTGGCCTCCGCGGCGGCGACCACAGGCCCGGGGGCTGCCGCGCCCCCCGTGCACGCCCCGCGCCCCGCCGGGCGGCTCGCGAGGCTCCGGAGCAACTCGAGCTCCTCCATCTGCTGCGCCGCGCTGAACCCGCCGATGCCCCGGCGCCCCACCCGCTCGGGCAGGGATTCGATGCCGAGACGATCCCACACCGCGGCGCCCCGGCCCGGGTCGTGAGCGAAGCGGGCCGCCGAGTCCGGCACCAGCGCTGCAATGCCGGGTCCGTCCCAGGCGAGGAGGCGGTCCAGCCCGGCGCCGGCGTTGCTCTGCAGCACGAAGATCCCCGGCGTGATGAGCCGCGCCAGCGGCGCCGGCGGGCACTCGCCCTCCACCACGAGAGCGAGGCGCTGGCGCCCGTCGAGGAACTCGGCCAGCCCCGCGGCGCGGAGGTCCCGGCCCTCGACCCGCACCACGAGGGGCGGCGCGAGCCGCCGCTCGGCCCGCGTCCAGCGCGAGAAGGGCAGCGGCTCCGCGGCCGCCCCTCGCGTGGCCGGCGCGAACCGTCCCGCCCGCACGTCGGACACGAGCCGGGCCGCGCTGAAGGCCCGGCCGATCTCCGCCAGCCCCCGCCCGACGGCCTCGTAGAGGCTGCCCCCGGCGACAAGCTCGACGACGCAGAGGCGCTCGCTCCGCCCGGCGAGGTCGCCCAGCGCCGCGAGAGCGCCGCCGAGGGTCTCGAGCGCGGCCGACGAGGCGTCGGGCTGATCCTCCACGAGAGTGGCGAAACGCTCGACGTCGATCCGTCCCGAGGCCAGCGGCCCGAGCTGGGCGCCAACGCGCGCGACCTTTCCTTCCCAGGTCGACTGCCGCGTGGCGAGGTAGTTGCGGACCTCATCGGCGGTGGCCGCCAGCGTCGCGCGGAAGGCACCGATGGGCTTGGCGAAGGCATCCAGGGCGAGGCGCACGCGATCCTCAGACGGCATAGCGGTCGAGCTCCGTGTTCAGCAGGGCCACCTTCTCGGCGCGCGACGGCGCCGGCACCGAACGGATGTCCTCGTACACCGGCAGCGTCTCGTTCCGGTAGAGCACTCCGAGCCGGATCTTCCCGTCGGGCGCGGCCAGGCGCCGGGCCGCGTCGAGGTCGGCAGGATCGTGCCGCACCTGGTTCTTGTAGATGCGCGCCAGGTCGGGCACCGAGACCCCGTCGGGGTGGACCAGCAGCTCGATCAGCCCGGGATCGCGCACGGCCCCCTCGTACAGGTCCGTCGTGTACTGGGGGCAGCGCTGCAGGATGCGTACGAAGGCGAAGCCACGGTGGCGGAAGGCCGCCAGCAGCGTCTCGTAGAGATGGGCCGGCACCCAGTCCCCGGTCTGCGCCACGAACGAGGCGTTGGTCACGCCCAGCGTGACCGACAGCGGGTTCAACGGGGGCAGGAGCGCGCCGCGCGGCTGCGTGTTGCTCGGCTTGCCCTTGGGGCTCGTGGGCGAGGTCTGGTTCTTCGTGAGCCCGTACACGCCGTTGTCGAGCATGAGGGCGACCAGGTCGGGGTTGTAGCGGGTGGTGTGGACCCAGTGGGCGGACCCGATGGAGCAGCAGTCGCCGTCTCCCATGACGACGAAGACGTGCAGGTCCGGGCGGCGAACCTTGACGCCGACTGCGACCGGCAGCGCCCGGCCGTGGATCCCGTGGAAGCCGTACGTGTGGACGTAGTGCGGGAACCGGCTCGCGCAGCCGATCCCCGAGACGAAGACCGTCTGCTCGGGCGGCAGCTGCTCGGTCTCCAGGAGCCGTTGCGTCGCGGTGAGGATCGCGTGGTCCCCGCAGCCCGGGCACCAGCGCGCCAGCCCGCTCTCGTAGTCCGCCATGGTCAGATCGCGATCCTCGTCGAGGCCGTAGGTCAGCAGCGAGCAGGTCTGGTCGATCATCGCGAGACCTCCTGCGGGACGTGATCCCGGATCGCCTGGAGAATCTGTCCGGGACGTAGCGGCTCGCCCGGCACGCGCGTCCAGCAGTCGATGTCCACCAGCGTCTGGGCGCGGAGGAGCCAGCAGAGCTGGCCGCGCCGGCGGTTCTCCTCGGTGATGTACGGGGCGCCGGGATCGTCGCTGTAGTTGATCTCGACCGTCATCACCTTCTTGAAGCGCCGGAAGATCTCCTTGAGCCCCGGCTCGAGCGGCGAGAGGAACCGGAGGTGAAGCGACGAGACCGCCAGCCCCTCGTCCCGGGCGCGGTCCACGGCCTCCTCGATGGCGCCAAGCGTGCTGCCCCAGCCGACGACGAGGAGGTCGCCGGCCTCGGCGCCATGGACCTGGGGCGGCTTGAGCATCTGCTGGAAGACGGCGAGCTTGCGGCTCCGCATCACGCAGCCGCGCTCGTGCACGTCGGGGGTGTAGCCCACGTGGCTCCACTCGTCGTGAGAGAGACCCGTGACGGTGTGCATGCCCCCCGGCTGGCCGGGGATGAACCGTGGCGAGAGGCCGCGCTCGGCATCCCATTCGTAGGGGCGCAGGCCCTCGCGGACGGGGCTCAGGTCTGGCGGCTGAGCGAGCCACTGCTCGTTCACCTCCGGCCGCGGGAAGGGCTGGACCCCGGTGGCCAGGTTCGCGTCCGAGAGGACGATGACCACGCAGCGGAACGCCTCGGCGACGCGGCGGGCGGTGGTCATGGAGAGGAAGCACTCCTCCATGGTGGCAGGGGCGAGCACCACGTGCGGGGCATCCCCCGGCTGGCCGAAGAGCGCGGCCAGGAGATCCCCCTGCTCGACCTTCGTCGGCAGTCCGGTGCTCGGCCCGCCGCGCTGCACGTCCACCACCACCAGCGGGATCTCAGTCATCACCGCCAGGCCGATGAACTCGGTCTTGAGCGCCAGCCCCGGCCCGGAGGTGATGGTGAAGGCCACCTTGCCCGCATAGGAGGCGCCGACCGCGACCCCGGCCGCGGCGATCTCGTCCTCCGCCTGATGGACGATGCCGCCGAAGCGCTCGAAGATGTCGCTCAGGAAATGCGAGGCCGAGGTCGCGGGGGTGATGGGATACATGGCGCAGAGCTCCATCCCTGCGGCGATGGCGCCCATGGCCAGGGCCTGGTTCCCGTTCATGACCACCCTGGGCCGGTCCGCCTCGATGGCGGGCACGTGGATCCGGACGTCGAGGTGCTCCTCGGCCCACCGATGCCCGAGCTCCAGCAGCGCCACGTTCATGTCGTACAGAGCCTTGGCCTTCTTGCGGAACTCCTGGGCGATCTGCTCGCGGATCTTGTCGAGGTCGCGGGAGTAGACCCAGGCCAGGAGCCCCAGCGCGAACATGTTCTTGCCGCGGCGCGGGTTGTCCGTCAGGGTGAGGCACTCCTGCTCCATGGGAACGTGCACGAAGCGGTAGGAGCGCTGGCCGAGCTCATCCATGGCGTCGGCCCAGGCCTTGCGGATGTCCGGATCGTCGTGAGTCGCCCACTGGTCCTCGATCAGGATGATCGCGTCCTTCGCCAGCGCGCCCAGCCGGTGGCGGTGGAGGAGGACCTGCTCGTTGAACGCCACCACGACGTTGGCGTGGTCGCCCCAGTTGGTCACCGGCTTCGTGCCGATCCGGATGCGGTTGCCGCTGGCGCTCTCGGGAGTGCGCGCGGGGGGCTGGATCTCCGCGGGAATGATCTCCACGGTCCAGACCCCGTTGCCCATCCTCGCCGAGACGCGGCCGAAGATCTGGGCGCACTTCTGAGCGCCCTCGCCCGGGTCGGAGACGACTTCGACGGTGTGCTCGGGGACGCTCAGGATCGTGCGCTCCCTGCGCGCTTCCTGCGAGTCCGCTGCCGTCGGGGATAGCGGTGGGGACGACGCCAATGTCATGTCACACTCCTAGTCTCACGAGTTGGACCGGATCGTTGAGCCTCCCGCCGCGGCTCCGGGACCTGACTCTACCGTAGCGAAGCAAACGGCACTAGCTTACTGCAATTCCAGGGCCCATGGGGAGCACTCCTGACAAATCTGAGCCTATCGCACTATATTAAGTGAGCTGGTTGGCCTGGTTGTCGCGAGGGGTCGGAGAGGGCGCTGGGGCGGCGCCGCCCCGGTATCCCACCACCCACCCAGCCTATCAGCCCGATGCCCTACCCGTTTAGGCCATTTTGTTCAGGGGCCGCCTGAAGAGACCGGGTCACGATCTTGCAAGGGGTTCTTGCGCGTGAAACCCTGGCCCGGACGGGCATCTTGGGGCCTAATGGGCGGACGGCGTTCGTGCCCAAGGGGAGGCAGATGAGCGACCCGGAGAACACCTCTGCCGTGACAGCCGGCGACCAGCAGCTGCTGGCCGAGCACCGCCGCATCCGCGAGCTGACCCGCCGGCTCGAGGAGACCGGGAATCTCGGTGAGCTCTTGACCCGCCTCACCGAGTTCCGCGCGGCCGTGGTCGCGCACTTCCTGAGCGAGGAGGCGGCGGACGGGTTCTACGACACGGTCCGCTCGATGGCGCCGCGTCAGATCGGGCGGGTGGACCAGCTGGAGAGGGAGCACCAGGCTCTTCTCGCCGACATCGATGCGCTTGCCGCGCGCGCGCTGGCGTGCCTGGCCGGCCCCGTCGCCGAGGTGCTTCGCGGCGCGCCCACGCTCGCCCGGCGGCTGCGCCACCACGAGGCGGCCGAGGACGAGATCCTCTTCGACACCCTGTACGGCGATCTCGGACAGGGTGACTGAACTGAACCGAGGCTGCGAAGTCCCGGGCACCGCCGTCACGCCGATACCTGCCCACGGACGGACGGGGACCAGAACAGCACCTTCTGACGCACGAGCACGAGGCCGGCGTGAAGGGCGGTGCCGACGACGCCGAGGACGGTCAGCAACGCGAAGACGCCGGCCGTGTCGAGCGTGTGCGATCGCTCGAGCAGCAGGAGCCCGATTCCCCGACGCGCGCCGACGAACTCTCCGGTGATGGCGGGCCCTCGAAAATCCTCGCCCTGCTGAGCCTTGGACGCCGGGAGGCGTGTAAGTCTTTCTCCCGTGGCCGGGCAGTTATTTCCCCCCGCCTGCAGTCGCATGCGCGCCCCTACCCGACGTCCAAGCCCGATGCCCTTCACATCAAGCAGTTAGATCACGTCAGAGGCGCGTGGCATGCGCAATGCTAGCTCCCCCTCCAGACTCCGGAGAGGAGGAGAAAAAATGCGAACCCTGCCAGGCATGTCACAGGCCGCGCTGCTGGTCTTCCTGGTGTTGGTGGTGGTCGCTCCCGTGGGCGCGACCGTGGTCGTGATCGAGACCGCCGCAGCCCTGGAGGATCTCTCGGAGCAGTCGCTGGACTCGGCGATCACCCGCGCCGTCGAGGCCTCGATCGGCCGCGCGGCGGCCATGGGCCTCTCCACCATCTGGCTGGACCAGGCCGTCCTCCTCACCGACCGCGTCGTGGTTCGCATGGTCGCGACCGATGAGGGCGCCGACGACGACGAGGCGGCCGGCACCGCCGGGGCGGTCCCCGGCGTGGTGGTGCCGGAGCCGGGATGGCTCGAGCGCGCCCCCCAGACGCCCCAGAAGCTATGACGCTGCGCTGCCGCTGTGGAGCCCCGGTGCCGTACCCGTTCGAGCAGCTGGGGTGCGTCGAGTGCGGACAGGCCTGCTGCCCGCGCTGCGCGACCTGCCTCGAGTCCGTGTGGTACTGCGCCGGCTGCGCCGGCCGCTTGCTCGACATGAGGGAGGAGCCATGAAGACCAACAAGACCAACCCGATCCGCGCGAGCCGGCTGCCGCGCCGTGTCCTCGCGGGAGCGCTCGGCCTGCTGCCGACCGCGACGGCCGCGTGGGCGCAGTCGAGCCCTGCGCCGGCCCCGGTGGAGAGCTCGGGCGGCGGCCTGACCGTCGTCCTCCTCCTGGCAGCGCTGCTCGCGATCCTCGTGGCCGCGGTCCGGATCGTCGATACGCGCCGGGACCGGGCCGCCCAGGCGGCGCGGCTGCAGGCCCGGATCGCCGACGCCCTGCTCCTGGATCCGATGCTGGCCCACGTGCCCATCACGCCGACCGCCCGCCTGCCGCTCTGGCGCGCCTCGCCGCTCACGCTCGAGGTAGCGGGCCCCGTGCCGAACCCGGACCTGCGGGCCGCCGCCCTGCGCCTCATCGTCCACGAGGCGGCCTCCGTGCGGCGGGATTTTCGCATCGAGGACCGCATGGCAGTCGGGCCCGCCACCTCCCGCCGGGCGGCCTGAGACCCGGCCATGGGCGCGCGCACCCGCGGCGTTCTGCGCGTCGGGATCTCGGGCTCGTACGGCGGCCTCAATCTCGGCGACGAGGCCATCCTGCAGGCGATCGTGACCCAGCTGCGCGCGGCGCTGCCGGTGGAGATCACCGTCTTCTCCCGCGACCCGAAGGACACCCTCGCCCGCCACCGGGTCGAGCGCGCCGTCCCCGTGCGCGACCTCTCGCGCGATGAGGTGCTGCCCGAGATCAGGGCCCTCGACCTGCTGATCCTGGGCGGCGGCGGCATCCTCTTCGACGCCGAGGCGGCCATCTATCTCCGCGAGGTCGCCCTGGCCCACGAGGAGGGCGTGCCCGTGATGGTGTACGCCATCAGCGCCGGCCCGCTCCAGGACCCGACCGCCCAGGCCCTGGTCCGGGACTGCCTGCGTCGGGCCGCGGCGGTGACCGTGCGGGAACGACGGGCGCGTCAGGCGCTCGAGGAAGCCGGCGTGCGCGCCGAGATCGAGGTCACCGCCGACCCGGCGCTGCTGATCGAGCCCGAGCCGCTGCCGCCGGACGCCCTCAAGCGCGAGGGGCTCGACGAGAGCCACCGGCTCATCGGCTTCTCGGTGCGCGAGCCGGGAATCGCGGCGCCGGATCTGGAAGAGCGGCACTACCACGCCTTGCTCGCCAACGCGGCCGATTACATGGTCGACCGCCTCGACGCGGACCTCGTCTTCGTGCCGATGGAACGGCGGGTCCAGGATTCCCAGCACGCGCACGCGGTCGTGTCGCAGATGGCTTACGCCCACCGCGCCACCGTGCTCAAGGGCGAGTACACCCCAGGTCAGCTGCTGTCGCTCATGCGGCACTTCTCCTTCGCCGTCGGCATGCGCCTGCACTTCCTCATCTTCGCGGCCCTGAACCGGGTGCCATTCGTGGCGCTGCCCTATGCCGGCAAGGTGCTCGGGTTCCTCGAGGACCTGCAGATCCAGATGCCGCCTCTCAACCAGGTCAAGGCCGGGCAGCTCATCGCCCACATCGACCGGTCCTGGGACCTGCGGCGCGACCTCCAGGCGCTCATCGAGCACGCCTTGCCCCCACTCCAGGAGCGGGCCCGCCGGAGCCACGAGATCGCCGTGCGACTCCTGACCGCGCGCGAGGGGAATCCCCAGCGCGCACCTCTGGCGGAGGCCCGGGCGTAGCGCCCGATGCCGCCGCTCGTCCCCCCGCGGGAGCCGCGATCGGTCACGCTGCCCCCTCGCACCGCGACGGTCGAAGGCAGCTGTGATGTCCTGGTGGTCGGAGGCGGACCGGCGGGGCTCGGCGCCGCGCTCGGCGCCGCCGCCGCCGGCGCCGAGGTCATCCTGACGGAGCGCTACGGCTTCCTGGGGGGCAATGCGACGGCAGCGCTCGTGATGCCCCTGATGTCCTTCCACACCCAGCGCGCGGCCCCGGCGCCGGGCCGGGCGAGCGAGCTGATGCCGCAGGATCACGGCCCGGGCGATCCGGTCGTGCGCGGCGCCCTGGCGACGATGCTCGAGCGCCTGGTCGCCGCCGGGGGTGCCATGCCCGCCTCGGAGCAGACCGGCTTCGTGGTACCGTTCGACCCCGAGGTCCTGAAGCTGGTGGCGCTCGACCTGGTCGACCAGGCGGGGGTCAAGTTCCTCTTCCACGCCCTCGCCACCGGCGTGACCGGGGCCCCACGCCCGACGGGCGTCGTCTTCGCCACGAAGTCCGGTCCCATCGTCGTCGAGTCCCGGGTCACGGTGGACTGCACCGGCGATGGCGATGTCGCGGCGTTCGCCGGGGCCCCCTTCGAGGTGGGCCGGGACCACGACGCCCGGGTCCAGCCGATGACCCTGATGTTCCGGATGGTCGAGTTCCAGCGCGCCGCCTTCGCGGCTTACCATCGGGAGCATCCGGACCAGTGGCTCGGGGTGCACGGCCTGTGGGACCTCATCCGCGAGGCCACCGCCGCCGGGGAGCTGGACTTGCCTCGCGAAGACATCCTCTTCTTCGGCACGCCCCACGACGAGGAGGTCAGCGTCAACAGCACGCGGATCGGCGATGCCCTCGGCATCAGCGTCTGGGACCTCACCCGGGCGGAATGGCAAGCCCGGCG
>JACPIQ010000074.1 GCA_016188005.1 Candidatus Rokuibacteriota bacterium
AGGCGCCGTGACGCTGCGGCTGTTCGCCCACAACCGCCTGGCCCTGGGCGGGGCCGTGCTCGTGGTGCTCGTGGTCACGGCGGCCGCGATGGGCCCCGTCCTGAGCACGCAGGACCCGCTGGCGATGGACCTCGGCGCCCGCCTGCAGGCCCCGAGCGGTGAGCACGCGCTGGGGACGGACCAGTTCGGCCGCGACCTGCTCGCCCGGATTCTCCACGGCGCCCGCATCTCGGTGCAGGTGGGCCTGGTGGCGGTGGCCATCGGGCTCGCCCTGGGCCTCCCGCTCGGGACGACCGCCGCCTTCCTCGGCGGGATGGTCGACCACCTCGCGATGCGGATCATGGATGCCATCCTGGCGTTTCCCGCCATCCTCCTCGCGCTCGCCATCGTCGCCGCGCTCGGTCCCGACATCACGAACGTGATGATCGCCATCGGCGTCCGTTACGCGCCGATCTTCGCGCGCATCGCTCGCGCCGCCGTGCTCGCCGAGCGCGAGAAGGAGTACGTGGTGGCGGCGCAGGCGCTGGGACAGTCCGGCTTCGCCATCCTGACCCGCGAGATCCTGCCGAACTGCTGGGCGCCGCTGCTGGTGCAGGCGAGCGCGAGCTTCGCGCAGGCCATCATCATCGAGTCGAGCCTGAGCTTCATCGGAGTCGGTATGCCGCCCCCCACGCCGAGCTGGGGCACCATGCTCTTCGAGGCGCGTGGCTTCCTCGAGCGCGCGCCGCTGGTGGCGATCTTCCCCGGCTTGGCCATCTGCCTGGCCGTCCTCGGCTTCAACCTCATGGGCGACGGGCTCCGCGACGCCCTTGACCCGCGGCTGCGCTCCGAGCTCGGCCGCAGCGCGGGCGGCGCCATGGCGCTGGTGCCGGCGAGGGGCGGGCGATGATCGAGTTCCTGGCGCGCCGCCTCCTCGTGCTGATCCCGGTGCTCTTCTTCATGTCCGTCATCGTCTTCGGGGTGCTGCGCCTCATCCCCGGCGACCCGGTGGACGTCATGATGGGCGCCGACCAGGTGGACGCCCAGACGCGGCAGGCCCTCCGCCACGAGCTCGGCCTCGACCTGAGCCTGCCGCACCAGTATCTCCGGTGGGTCGGACGGGTGGTGCGCGGCGATCTCGGCCGGTCGGTGCGGAGCCGCGAGAGCGTCGTCGCGCTCATCGCCGACAAGCTGCCGAAGACCCTGCTGCTGACCGCCGCGAGCTCGCTGGTGGCGCTGGTGGTGGCCCTGCCGCTCGGCATCCTGGCCGCCGTCCGCCGCAACACCGGCGCCGACTATGCCGCGATGGTCTTCGCGCTCCTCGGCGTCTCCGTTCCAAACTTCTTTCTCGGCATCCTCCTCGTCCTCGCCTTCGCCGTCGGGCTCGGGTGGCTGCCGTCCCAGGGGTACGCGAGTGTGGTCATGCAGCCGGTGCAGGCGCTGCAGTACCTCCTTCTGCCCGCCCTCACCCTCGGCCTCGCCATGGCCGGCGTCGTGACGCGCATGGTCCGCTCGTCGGTGCTCGAGGCCATCGGGCAGGACTATGTGCGGACGGCCCGAGCCAAGGGCCTCAGCGAGCGCGGCGTCGTGTGGAAGCACGCGCTCAAGAACGCGCTGATCCCCACCGTCACCGTGGTCGGGCTTCAGTTCGGGACCCTCCTGGGCGGGGCGGTGGTCGTCGAGCAGGTCTTCTCCTGGCCGGGAATCGGCTGGCTGGTCGTCCAGTCGATCTTCGCGCGGGACTACCCGGTGGTGCAGGGGGTCACCCTGGTCGTCGGGGTGCTCTTCGTCGTGATCAACACGACGGTCGATGTGATGTACTCGGTCCTCGATCCGCGGGTCCGTGTCGCGTGAAGCCGGAGTGCGAAACCGCGGGCTGTCGGCCGGGCCGGAGGCAGGCGCGGCCGAGGAGCGCCTGAGAGAACAAGGAGGAGAGATCATGGTCAGTCGGCGAGAGGTGCTGAGGGCGGCGGGCGCGGCGGTGATGCTCGCGGGTGTCCGGGGGACGGCGGCGGCCCAGCAGGGGCCGAAGGCGGGGGGGACGCTGCGCGTGGCGCTCTCGACGGCCTTCGACGATCCCGACCCGCACAAGTACCGGTCGATCACGAACTTCAACCTGTTCACGCTCTGCCTCGACGGCCTCACCGACGTCGGGAAGAACTTCGAGCTGAAACCCGGGCTGGCCGAGTCCTGGCAGGTGTCCGCCAGCGGCCTCGAGTACGTCTTCAATCTCCAGCGGGGGGTGAAGTTCCACAACGGCCAGACCCTGACCGCCGAGGACGTCAAGGCCTCGCTCGAGCGGATCATGAACCCCAGGACCGCCTCCGCCCAGCGGAGCGACTTCGCCCTCGTCCAGGGCATCAGCGCCGTCGATCCCCAGCGGGTGAAGATCGTGCTGAAGCAACCGTTCGCCCCGTTCCTCACGAAGGTCGCCACCGTTCGCGTGCCGATCCTTCCCGCCAGCACGCTGCCCGCGGAGGGAGGCGTGAGCAAGGTGGTGGGGACCGGCCCCTGGGAGCTGGTCGAGTGGAAGACCAACGAGTACGTCCGCCTCCGGCGGTTCAAGGAGTATCGCGAGAAGGGGCTGCCCCACATCGACGAGGTCGTCGTTCGCCCGATCGCCGACGGCAATACGCGTCTCGCGGGTCTGCGGGCCGGCGACCTGGACTTCATCCAGGAGGTGCCGTTCAAGGACGTGGACGGACTCCGTGGCGGGGCGAGGAACCTCACGATCTACACGGGGCCCGGCTCGTTCCCCTCGTACATCGTCTTCAACACCCGCAAGCCGCCCTTCGACGACCCGCGGCTGCGCCAGGCCGTTGCCCACGCCGTGGACAAGAGAGCGCTGATCGACGGGCATCTGTGGGGTCACGCCCAGGTGACGAACCAGCCCTTCTCCAAGGGCTCGCCCTGGCACCTCGACGTCAAGGAGCGCGAGCACGACCTCAGCAGGGCCCGCAAGCTCATGGCGGACGCCGGCCTCGCCGGCGGCATCGAGGTGCCCATCCTCATGTCGACGGGGTGGGCGGAGTTCGTCGCGGGCGGGCAGGTCCTGCAGTCGCAGCTCAAGAAGATCGGTATCACGCTCAAGCTCGACGTCACCGACCTGGCCACGTGGGTGGCCCGCGTGAACAAGCGCGACTTCAACCTGTTTTATCTCTGGTACAGCGCGCGGTATGATCCGGACGACTTCTACCGCCGGATGTTCCACTCTTCCGAGGAGGCGAGCAACAACCGCTCCGGCTTCAAGGCGCCGGCCCTCGACGGCCTGCTGGAGCTGGCGGCCACGACCCGGGACCCCGGCGAGCGCAAGAAGATGTACACGCGGGCGCTCCAGACAGTCATCGACGAGGCGCCCCTGATCTGGACGAATATCCCGGACGCCAGCCTCGGCTGGACCGGCGCGCTGAAGGGCTTCGAGACCAACGCGGGCGGGTATCTGAACTTCGCGGGCGGCGGGCTCACGCGGGCCTGGCTGGATCGCTGAGCCGGCATATGCGCGAGGTCTTCGTCCTCGGCGTGGGCATGCACCCCTTCGGGCGGTTTCCCGACACGCCGCTGCGGGCGCTGGCGGGGGGCGCGGCCCGGGCGGCCCTCCGCGGCGCCGGCGTCGGGCCGCGCGAGGTGCAGGCGGCGTACTTCGCCAACGCCCTCGGCGGGCTCCTGACCGGGCAGGAGTCGATCCGCGGCCAGATCGCGCTGCGCGAGGCCGGGGTCGCGGGCGTGCCCGTCGTGAACGTCGAGAACGCCTGCGCGAGCGGCGCCACCGCCTTTCACCAGGCCGTCCTCACGGTGGGCGCCGGGGCCTGCGACATTGCGCTCGCCGTCGGGGCCGAGAAGATGTTCGTGGGCGACACCGGCCAGACGCTGCGCGCACTGGCCGCGTCGGCGGATGTGGAGCTGACGCATGACATGGGGCTGCAGTTCACCGCCATCTACGCGATGCGTATCCAGGCGCGGCTGGCCAGCGGCAGCCTCGCCCTGCGCCACCTCGCCGAGGTCACCGTGAAGAGCCACCGGCACGGGCGGCTGAACCCGTACGCGCAGCACCGCAAGGAAGTCACGGCCGAGGAGGTCCTCGCCTCGCGCCCGATCGCCGGGCCGATCCGGCTCCTGATGTGCTCGTCGGTCAGCGACGGGGCGGCGGCGGCGGTCGTGTGCAGCGCCGAGGTTGCGCGCCGCCGGGCGAGCGCCACCGCCATCCGGGTGCTCGCCTGCCAGCTCCGCTCCGGCGCACTCGGCGCGGGCCGCGAGGGCCAGCTCTCGACGGCGGCGCGCACCGTCAATGCCGCCTACGAGCAGGCGGGGCTCGGGCCCGAGGACATCGACATGGTCGAGTGCCACGACGCCACCTCGCCGGGGGAGCTGCTGTACTATGAGGACCTCGGCTTCTGCAAGGCGGGCGAGGCGGCCCGCCTGCTGGAGAATGGGGACACCTGCCACACGGGGCGGATCCCGTTCAACCCGAGCGGCGGCCTCACCTCGCGCGGCCATCCGGTCGGCGCCACCGGGCTGGCGCAGATCGCCGAGGCCGTGTGGCAGCTCCGCGGCGAGGCCGAGGGGCGGCAGATCACGAGGGTCCGGGTCGCGCTGGCCCAGAACAGTGGCGGGTGGATCGAAGGCGACTCGGCGGCGGGTGTGGCAACGGTGCTCGCCCGATGACGGCCGCGCCCGGCGCCCGCGCGTATCGCCAGCCCTCCGGGGAGCCGCCGCATCTCGTCGGCAGCCGGTGTCGCGGCTGCGGCTGGATCTCGTTCCCGGCGCGCCCGGTCTGTGGCGGCTGCGGGGCCGAGCCTACCGACGAGGTGCCCGTGGGGCGCCGCGGCCGCATTCGATCGAGCGCGGTGGTCCACCACGCCCCGATCGGCTTCGAGCCGCCGTATATCGTCGCGCTCGTCGAGCTGGAGGAGGGACCGATCGTCTTCTGCCCGATCACCGGCTGCCCGCCGCAGGAGGGGGCGGCGGCGCCGGGGACGGCCGTCGAGCTCACCGTGGCGCCCGCCCGGCCCGGCGGGACACCAGTGTTCCAGTTCCGGCCCGCGCAGGCGTAGGCCGAGAGAACCGCCGAGGAGGCGCGCATGTCGAACGAGGACACGGAGAGGGAGATCCGGGAGCGGGTCGAGCAATGGGAGCGCTACCACCGCGAGACGCTGGCGGCGGGGCGGAAGCCGCGCTTCACGACGCCCAGCGGCTTCGATCTGCGCCCGGTGTACACGCCCGCCGAGCTGGCGCAGACCGGATGGGACTACCTCGCCGACCTGGGGCTGCCCGGCGAGTACCCGTACACGCGCGGGCGCGATGCCGCCGGCTATCGCAACGCCTTCTGGCACTGGGAGTTCTACGCGGGGTTCGGCTCCGCCGAGGAAGCCAACCGGCGGTACCGGTTCCTCCTCGATCAGGGCGCCACCGGCGGCGTCTCGATGGCGCTGGACCTGCCGACGCAGATCGGGCTGGATTCCGACCACCCGCTGGCCCAGGGGGAGGTCGGGCGCGTGGGCGTGGCGCTCTGCTCCCTGGCGGATGTCGAGCGGCTCTTCGACGGGATCGACGTCGAGCAGGCGGGGCATGTCTTCACCACCGCCAACGCCATCGGACCGATCTTCCTGGCGTGGATCATCGCGCTGTGCCGCAAGCGCGGCATCGATCCGGGGCGGTTCACGCTCCAGGTCCAGAACGACCCCATCAAGGAGTACGTGGCCCGCGGCACCCAGATCTTCCCCATCGCCCCCGCCGTCAAGCTGGCGGCTGATGCCGTCGCCTACACGAGCCGGCAGCATCCCAACTGGCTGCCCATCAGCGTCTCCGGCTCCCACATGAAGCAGGCCGGCGGCAGCTGCCTCCAGGAGGCCGCGTTCACGATCAACAACGGCATCGCCTACGTGGAGGCGGTGCGCGCCCAGGGGCTGCACGTCGACGAGTTCGGGCCGGGCATCGAGATCCACTTCTGCACGGACATGGAGTTCTTCGAGGAGATCGCCAAGCACCGGGCGGTGCGGAAGGTGTGGGCGCGGCTGATGCGCGAGCGCTGGGGGGCCACCAACCCGCTGGCCATCCGCGGGCGGCTGCACTCGGCGACCTCGGGGCTTCCCCTCACTGCGCAGCAGCCGAAGAACAACATCATCCGCCTCACGCTCCAGGTCCTCGCGCAGATGCTGGGCGGGATCCAGGGCGGCCGCACCGCCTCCTATGACGAGGCCCTCGCCATCCCCACCGAGGAGGCGGTGACGCTGGCCGTGCGGACGAACCAGATCATCGCCCACGAGACGGGGATCGCGGACGTCGTGGATCCCCTGGGCGGGTCCTATTACCTCGAGTGGCTGACCAAGAAGATGGAGGACGGCATCGGCGACTACATCGCGAAGGTCGACGCGATGGGAGGCGCGCTGGGCGCCGTCGAGCGCGGCTTCTACGCCCAGGAGCTGTCCGATGGAGCCTACCGCCAGCAGCGGGCCCTCGATCGGGGGGAGACGGTGATCGTCGGGGTGAACAAGTACCGGACGGACGAGGAGCCGGACATGCCCATCTTCCGCCCCAACCCCGAGTCGGAGCGCCGGCAGATCGCGCGGCTCGAGGAGCTCCGCCGCACCCGGGACCAGGTGGCCGTGGACCGCGCCCTCGGGCGGCTGCGCGAGGTCAGCGTGAGCGGCGAGAATGTGGTCCCGGCCACGCTCGAGGCCGTGGAGGCCTATGCGACCGTCGGTGAGATCTGCGACGTCTGGCGCAAGGTGTTCGGCGAGTTCGTCGACCACCCGGTTCAGGTCTGAGGGGCCGATCGGGTCGGCCACGATCGTCATGGGCGGGCGCCGCGACTGAGGACGAGCCTGCTCCCGGAGTGGAGGGCATGATGGCAACGCCGAGAATCGGGTTCCTGGGGCTGGGCAACATGGGCGGGGCGATGGCGGGCCGCCTCGCGGCGCAGGGGTATGCCGTGACCGGCTATGATATCGACGCGTCCCGCGCCGCCCGGGCGGCGGCGGCCGGGGTCGGCCTGGCTCCCTCGCCGGCCCGCGTGGCGGAGGTCTCGGAGCTCGTCCTGTCGAGCCTCACCGATCCCCCGGCCGTGAGGCGGGCCTATCTCGGCCCTGACGGCGTTCTTGCGAGCCTGCGTCCGGGGATGACCCTGGTGGACATGAGCACCATCGATCCTGACACGTGGCGCGAGGTCGCCGCGGCGGCTGCCGGCCGGGGCGCGGAGTGCCTCGACGCTCCGGTGAGCGGGGGCCCGGCCGAGGCGGGCACGGGACAGCTGGTCTTTCTCGTCGGCGGGGAGGTGCCGGTGCTGGAGCGCTGCCGGCCTGTCCTGAAGACGCTGGGCGCCGAGATCCACCACGTGGGCCCGCTCGGGTCCGGGCACGTGGTGAAGCTGGTGAACAACGTGATGTCCATGGGCAACGTGGCAGTGGCCGCCGAGGCCATGGTGCTCGGCGTGAAGGCGGGGCTGGACCCCCAGCGCCTGTTCGACATCCTGTCCACCAGCGGCGGGCGCTCGCACCATTTCCTCAAGCGCTTTCCCAAGGTGCTCGCCGGGGACTTCACGCCGCATTTCAGCGTCGCCCTGTCGCGCAAGGATCTCTCCCTCGCCCTGGGCCTGGCGGCGAGGCTGGGCCTGCCCATGCTGGCCGCCTCCGCCGTCCGCCAGGTGTACGAGGCGGCTCATGCGCAGGGCTTGGGGGGACTCGACATGGCCGCCGTGACCGCGCTCTACGAGCAGTGGGCCGGGGTGAAGGTGCGCGGGGCGGCGGCAGGGTTCGGAAAGGAGGGGGCAGCCGGAGCGCCGTAGGGAACTCGTCTGGTCAAACCAGCGGCTCAGAGCCGACAGGGGAGGAGACAGGGAGATGCGAGGGAGAGTGCTGAAGGCAGCGTTGATCTGCGCGGTGGTCGGGCTGGCGCTCCAGGTGACCCAGGGGCCGGTCGAGCCCCAGGCGGCCAAGAAGGCGGAGCTGAACATCGGGTTCATCTCCGCCCTGTCGGGCCCCGGCATCGGCTGGGGCATGGGCATGCTGGGCGGCCTCGAGCTGGCTGCCGAGGATGTCAACAAGAGCGGCGGCATCCAGGTCGGCGGCACGGTCTACACCGTCAAGGTGACGGCCTATGACGACAAGTACACGGGTCCGGGCGCGGCTCAGGCGGCCCAGCGCCTGATCTCCCAGGACGGGGTCAAGATCATCGTGGGGCCGCTCGGGTCTGTCCCGATGCTGGCCATCGCGGACATCACCGAGGGCAACAAGGTGCTGGTGCTCTCCAACAGCTACACCAGCAAGGCGCTCGGCGCCAAGAAGCCCTACACCTTCCGGCTGACTCCCACCACCGCCGAGTTCTCCGCGCCGCTCATCGGCTGGCTCGCGAAGAACCGCCCGCAGCTCAAGACCGCGGCGATCATCTCCCCCAACGACGAGTCGGGCAAGGAGGTCATGTCGCACAACGAGAAGGGCTACGAGAAGGCCGGCCTCAAGGTCGTCTTCAAGGACTTCTACGAGCGGGGCACCCAGGACTTCGTCCCCATCCTGACCAAGGTGTTGGCGGCCAAGCCCGACATCATCGACTTCGACGGCTCCACCCCGGTGGACTCGGGGGTCATCCTGAAGCAGGCGCGGCAGATCGGCTATCAGGGGCAGTTCCTGAAGGGCGGCGGACCCGGGACACTCGAGATCATCAGGGTCGCCGGCGCCGACAACGCCGAAGGCCTCCTGTACTACAGCCCCTGGGACCCGAACGACCCCAGGATCAAGTCGCTGATGGAGCGGTTCGAGGCCAAGTACAAGATGCCGTTCAATCCGCTGGGCATCTTCTTCTTCGAAGGCGGGCACATGCTGTTCGACGCGATCAAGAAGGCGCAGAACGTCACCCCCGACGGCCTGCGGAAGCACCTGGAAGGCCAGAAGGAGTTCAAGGGGCTCCTGGGCCGGTACGTCTGGGGCGGCGAGGCCGAGTACGGCATCCGCCACCAGTGGATCGCCCCCTTCTTCGTCGGGCAGGTGCAGAAGGGCAAGGAAGTCATGCTGGCGAAGATCGAGCCGTAGGAATCCGCGCCGCCCGGGACACCGGGCCCGGCTCCGGCCGGGCCCGGCTCCCCGGGACGGGGTGCACGTGCTGACCGCATCGTCGATCGCGCAGATCCTGGTGAACGGCCTCACCGCCGGGGCGTTCTACGTCCTGATGGCGCTCGGCTTCACCCTGATCTTCGGCATCCTGAGGTTGGTGAACTTCGCCCACGGCGAGTTCTACATGCTGGGCGCCTTCGTCGTCTATCACCTGTACGCCCAGCTCGGGCTCAACTTCTTCGTCGCGCTCGCGGCGGCGGCCGTGGCGGTGGGCGTCGTCGGCATCGTGGTGGAGCGGGTGGTCTTCGCGCCGCTGCGCTCGCGGGAGCTGAGCATGCTCATGAGCGCGCTGGGGCTGCAGATCGCCGTCCAGGGCATCATGGCCGTGCTGGAGGGGATCGAGGGGCTGTCGCTCGCCTCTCCGGTGAGCGGGGTGTACCGGAGCCAGTGGATCACCTTCCCGTACGAGCGCCTGCTCGTCGTCGGGGTCGCCTTCGTCGTGCTCGCCGGCTTCTACGGCTTCATCAAGCACAGCAAGATCGGGCGGGCGCTGCGTGCCGTGGCCCAGGACGGCGAGGCGGCGCTCATGCAGGGCATTCCCGTGAACCGGATCTACGCCGTGGCCTTCGGCGTGGGCTCCGGGCTGGCCGCCATCGCCGGCGGGCTCATCGGCCCGGTGTTCTCCCTTCACGTGTACATGGGGCAGGCCGCGCTCCTCAAGGCCTTCGTCGTGGTGATCCTGGGGGGACTCGGGAGCGTGCCCGGTGCCCTCGTGGGCGGGCTCGTGCTGGGCCTCGCCGAGAGCCTCTTCGCCACGCTCTTCGGCGGCCTCACCTCCGACATGCTGGGCTTCCTGATGATCATGGGGATCCTGCTCTGGAAGCCCACGGGGCTCCTGGGCCGGGCCGAGGCCTGACATGGTCTCCCCGAATCGCCAAGGCCGCTGGGTCACGCCCGCGTTCCTCGTGCTGGCGGTCGGCTTCGCGTTCCTCGCCCCGACGCTCTTCGAGAGCAGCTTCTGGCTGCATCTCTTCGACATGATGCTGGTCAACGCCCTGATGGCGCTCGGGCTGAACGTGATCCTGAAGACGGGGCAGATCTCGCTGGCCCATGCCGGGTTCATGGCCATCGGGGCCTATACCTCGGCGCAGCTCACGGTGAAGCTCGGGCTGCCGTTTCTCGCGGGCTTCCTCCTGGGCGGGCTCCTGGCCGCGCTGGCCGCTTTCGTCGTGGGCCGCGTCATTCTCCGACTGAAGGGCGTCTACTTCCTCCTCTTCACCTTCGCGCTCAGCGAGTTCCTCTTCCTTCTGAGCAAGAACACCCCGGCGCTCACCGGCGGGAACACCGGGGTGGTGGGCATCAAGCCGCCGGCGCTGCCCTTCCTCGCCGAGCCCCTGCGCTCGAAGGCGGCGTTCTACTACCTGGCCCTGGTGATCCTGACGCTGGCCGTGGCCTTCGTCGCCGCGCTGTACCGGTCGCCGTTCGGCCGGGCCATGAACGCCGTGCGCGAGTCCGAGCTCCTGGCGGGGGCCACCGGCTACGACCCCATGCGCGTCAAGGTCATCGCCTTCTCCGTCGGCTGTCTCCTGGCGGGGCTCGGCGGGAGCCTCTTCGCCCACTTTCTCCTCTACATCGCCCAGTTCAGCTTCACCTTCTGGGAGTCCGTGAACTTCCTGCTGATGAACATCGTCGGCGGGACCGCCTCCCTGGCGGGCCCCATCATCGGCGCCATGATCATCACGCCGCTGCCGGAGTTCCTGCGGGCCTACGTGGTCTGGCAGCAGGTGCTCTACGGGCTCGTGCTGATGCTGTTCATGCGCTTCCTGCCCGACGGGGTCGTCTCGCTGCTGGGGCCGCCGTATCGGGCCCTCGCCGGCTGGCTGGGCCGCCTGGGCCGGCCCGCGCCCGTCGAGGAAGCGGTGCCGGGCGCGGGCGAGGGGAGCTGAGGCGTGGGCGCCATGCTGGAGGTCCAGGGCCTCTCGAAGCAGTTCGGCGGACTCCGCGCCGTGGACGACCTGTCCCTGACGGTGGACGAGGGCAGCATCGTCGGGCTGATCGGGCCCAACGGCGCCGGCAAGACCACCGTGTTCAACCTGGTGACGGGGCAGCTCAGGCCCACCGCGGGCGACGTGCGCTTCAAGGGCCGGCGCACCACGGGCATGCCGCCCCACCACCTGGTGCGGCTGGGCCTCGTCCGCACCTTCCAGTCCACGGTCCTCTACAGCGACTCCTCGGTTCTCGAGAACGTCCTGCGCGGCGCTGCGGTGCGGAGCCGCGTCGGGTTCTGGAGGGGGCTCGTGGCGTCGCGGCAGGCCGCGCGGGAGGAGCGGGAGGTCCGGGAGCGGGCGCTCGAGCTGCTCGACTTCGTGGAGCTCGGCCCGCTGCGGGACGAGCTGGCCCGGAACCTCCCGTACGGGCATCAGCGGGCGCTCGGCGTGGCCATCGGGCTGGCGACGGCGCCGGCGCTCCTCATGCTGGACGAGCCCGTGGCGGGGATGAACCCCGAGGAGACGGCGCACATGGCGCGGCTGATCACCCGGGTCAACGCGCGCGGCACCACCATCGTGGTGGTCGAGCACGACATGAGCTTCGTCATGCAGCTCTGCCGGGAGATCGTCGTGATGAACTACGGCAAGAAGATCGCCGAGGGGACGCCCGAGCGCATCCGCAATGACCCGGCCGTGGTCGCGGCCTACCTGGGGGTGGACGAGGATGCCCCGGCTTGACGTGCGCGACCTCCACGTCTCCTACGGCAAGGTGCGGGCGCTGCAGGGGGTGACGCTCAGCGTGGAGGAGCGGCAGATCGTCGCCATCGTGGGCGCCAACGGCGCCGGGAAGAGCACGGTGCTCAAGGCCATCATGGGGCTGGTGCCCGCCGCCGCCGGGGAGCTGCACTTCGGCGACAGGCGGCTGGACCACATGTCCTCTCCCGGCATCGTGAGAGCCGGAGTGGCCATCTGCCCCGAAGGGCGGCGGCTCTTCCCGGAGATGACCGTGGAGGAGAACCTCCTGATGGGCGCCTACCAGCGCGGCAGCCGCGAGGCGGCCGCGGCGCTCGCGGAGGTGTACGGCTACTTCCCGATCCTGACCGAGCGCAGCCGCCAGCTCGCCGGCAGTCTTTCGGGCGGCCAGCAGCAGATGGTCGCCATCGGCCGGGCGCTCATGTCGGGGCCGCAGCTCCTGCTTCTGGACGAGCCGTCGCTGGGGCTGGCGCCCCTCGTCGTCCGCGACATCGCGAGCATCATCCGGCGCATCCACGCGCGGGGCGTCTCCGTGGTCCTGGTCGAGCAGAACGCGCGGATGGCCCTCAGGCTCTCTCACCGCGCCTACGTGATGGAGACGGGGCGGGTCGCCCTGTCCGGGACGGGCGAGGAGCTGCTCAACAACGCCCAGGTCCAGCGCTCCTACCTTGGGCTCTGATGTCCTGTCTCGGGGATCGGAGGAGAGGGCGGCGGCCGCGGCAGGGGGCCCTCCCCGCGGAACACGCTGAGTCGCGACCCGCGGCAACGGCTCGTCGGGAGCCACGAGATCGAGGTCTTGGGCTCCGGTATCGCGCAGAAGCCACGGTTCCGCGGGGAGGGCCCCCTGCCGCGCCCGGGTCTGGCGCCATGGCTCGTGAGTAGTCAGGCTTAGAGATTTCCGCTCGGGAGGGGAACCGAGGTGGCGAAGCTACTGGGGATCGACGTGGGAGGGACCTTCACCGACCTGTTCTACCTCGACGAGGCCACGGGACGGGTCGGCATCAGCAAGGCGTCGACGACGCCGCAGGACCTGTCCGTGGGGCTCTTCAACGCCATGGCGCACATCGGCGTCTCGGCGGCGGAGATCGACCTCTTCATCCATGGCACGACCATCGCGACCAACGCCATCATCGAACGCAAGGGCGCCCGCTGCGGCCTCATCACCACGCGGGGGTTCCGGGACGTGCTCGAGCTGGGGCGCCGCGACCGGCCGCACCTGTACGGCCTGCACGGGGTCCAGGAGCCGCTGGTGCCGCGTGACCTGCGGCTGGAGGTCGGCGAGCGGATGAGCCACCGCGGCGAGGTCGTGGAGCCGCTCGACGAGTCCGGCGTGCTGAGGGCCGGGGAAGTGCTGCGGGCCCGGGGCGTGGACGCCGTGGTGGTCTGCTTCCTGCACTCCTACGCGAACCCGGCGCACGAGCGCCGGGCGGGGGAGCTCCTCCAGGCGCTCGATCCCCGCTGGACCGTCAGCCTCTCCTCGGAGCTCCTCCCGGAGTTCTACGAGTTCGAGCGCTTCAGCACGGCCACCGTGCACGCCTTCCTCCAGCCGATGGTGGCCCGGTACGTGGGGGCGCTGAAGGAGCGGCTGGCCGGTGCCGGCTTCCACCGGGACGTGCTCTTCGTGCAGTCCAACGGCGGCATCATGTCGAGCGCCACCGCCTGCCAGCGGCCGGCCAACCTGGCCCGCTCCGGTCCGGCGGCCGGCGTCACCGCCGCCAGCTACGTGGCGCGGCTGGCCGGCTTCGACAACGTCATCTCGGCCGACATGGGAGGCACGAGCTTCGACGTGTGCCTGATCCCGGGCGGGCGGCCCCACACGAGCGACGAGACCCAGCTGGACTTCCGCCTGCCCCTCCGGGTGTCCATGATCGACGTGCACACGATCGGGGCCGGCGGCGGCAGCATCGCCTGGATCGATCGCGCCGGCATCCTGCAGGTCGGCCCGGAGTCGGCCGGCGCGGACCCGGGCCCCGCGGCCTATGGCCGGGGCGGCACCAGACCGACAGTCACCGACGCCAACCTCGTGCTCGGACGGATCGACCCCGGCTTCGTGCTCGGTGGCCAGCACGGCATGCGGATGGATCCGGACGCCGCGGCCCGGGCCATCGAGGCCGAGGTGGGCAAGCCCCTGGGGCTCGGGCTCGAGGAGGCGGCCACCGCGATCATCCGCGTGGCCAACAACAACATGGCCGGGCGCATCCGGATGGTGTCGGTGGAGCGGGGGTATGATCCCCGGGACTTCGCCCTGGTCGCCTTCGGCGGCGCGGGTCCCCTCCACGCCGCGGCCCTCATGAGGGACGTGGGGATCGGGCGCTCCATCATCCCGTACTATCCCGGCGTGCTCTGCGCCCTGGGCTGCGTGACGGCCGACGTGCGCCACGACTTCGCGCGCACCGTGATGCGGAGCCTGGACGACCTGGACCCGGCCGGCTTCCGCGCCATGGTCGAGGAGAGCGTGGCGGACGGGGTCCGGCTCATCCAGGAGGAAGGGGTGCCCGTGGAGCGGGTGGACGTGCTGCTGGCCGCCGACATGGCCTACGAGGGGCAGCGGCACAATATCCGGGTCAGCCTCCCCGCCGAGCTCACCCGGGAGGCCATCGCGGCGGCCTTCGCCGAGGCCTACCGGGCCGAGTACAAGCAGACGCTCGCCGGCCTCCCCGTGCGCCTCACCACGCTCAGGGTGACGGTGCTGGGGGTCCGGCCCCGGCTCGACATCGCGGGCTGGGTGGCCGGCGCCGCCGGCGGGACGCAGCCGCCGAAGGGCCGGAGGCGCGCGTACTTCGACGGCCGCTATCACGACACCCCGGTCTACGCCCGGGCGGCCCTGTCCCCGGGCAGCGAGGTCCCGGGCCCCGCCATCGTGGAGCAGGAGGACTGCACCACCGTCCTCGAGCCGGATACGACGGCGCGGGTCGACCGGCTCGGCAACCTGATCCTGGAGGCGAGACAGCGATGAGCACCCGCAGCGTCGTGGATCCCATCACCCTGGCCGTGGTCAAGGGTGGTCTCGAGCAGGTCGTGGACGAGATGGACGCGATCATCGTCAGGGCCGCGTTCTCCCCCGTCATCTCCGAGCAGCTGGACCGGGCCAGCGGCGTCTTCCACCCGCGGACGGGCGAGGTCGTGGCCCAGGGGCGGCTCACCCTGCCCATCTTCATGACCGCCATGCAGTTCTCGGTCCAGGCGGCCATGGCCGCCGCCGAGCGCCGCGGCGGCTTCAGGCCCGGAGACATCTACATCCTGAACAACCCCTATCTCGGCGGCACCCATCTGCCCGACGTCAAGCTCGTCATGCCCGTGTTCCAGGGCGACGAGATCCTCGCGCTGCTCGCGGCCTGCGGGCACTGGAACGACATCGGCGGCTCGACCCCCGGCGGGTTCGCGCCGGGCGCCACCGAGATCCACCAGGAGGGGATCATCATCAACCCGGTGCCCCTCTACCGGCAGGGACAGTTCCAGGAGGACCTGCTCGGGCTCCTCATCGACAACGTGCGCGTGCCGGAGGAGCGGCGGGGCGATCTCCAGGCGGTCATCTCCGCGCTGCACGTCGGGGCGGGCCGCTACCACGACCTCGTCGCCCGCTACGGCGCCGACACCGTCACGGCCTGCTTCGACGAGCTGAACGAGCGCTCGGAGCGGCACATGCGCGCCCTCATCGAGGAGATCCCCGACGGCACCTACGTCTTCGAGGACGCCGTGGACAACGACGGCCACGTGGACCAGCCGCTCGTCGTGCGCCTGGAGCTCCGAGTGGCGGGGGACCGCATGACCTTCGACTTCAGCCGCTCCTCGCCCCCCGCCCGCGGGCCCGTCAACCTGCCCCGCAAGACGTGCATCGCCTCGTGCCAGATCGCCATCAAGCACATCTTCCCCGAGGTCACGATCAACGGCGGCTGCTTCCGCCCCTTCGACTACGTGATCCCGGAGAGCACCTTCGTCGGGGCCGAGTACCCGTACCCCATCAGCGGCTATCTCGAGACGGTGGGCCGCGTCATCTCGGTGGTGTTCGGGGCCATGAGCCAGGCGCTCCCGGAGCGGACCCCCGCCGATCTCTTCGGCACCACCGGCGTCATCACCATGGCCGGCACCCATCCCGAGCGCGGCAACTACTACGTCATGCTCTTCCCCGGGGCCGGGGGCTACGGGGGCAATCCCCAGGGGGACGGCCTGGTCAACGGGACCACGGCGCTCGGCGCCGCCAACTTCCCCTCCGTGGAGTCCGTCGAGCACCGCGTGCCGGTGCGGGTGGAGCAGCTGGCCATCCGGGAGGGCTCCGGCGGGGCGGGGCGCCATCGCGGCGGCTGCGGCACCGCCTACCGCTATCGCAGCCTCACTGACGAGATCGCCGTGGCCGTCCTCGGCGACAGGCGGGACTACCTGCCCTTCGGCGTCCTCGGCGGCAAGCCTGCCGCCGGGGCCGACGTCGTCTTCCGGACCGGCGCGGGCGAGTCCCGGCTTCCCTTCGTCACGAAGGGGCGGCGCATCCTCGCCCGTGACGAGGTCGTGGAGTATCTCTCTCCTGGCGGCGGCGGCTACGGGGACCCGCTCGAGCGCGACCCCGAGCGGGTGCTGAGGGACGCCGTCCTGGGCTATATCGGCCCCGTCGAGGCCAAGGAGCAGTACGGCGTCGTGCTCGAGGCGCGGGCGGGCGCGGATGGGCTGGCCTCGTGGAGCCTGGACAGGACGGCGACCACGGCGCTCCGGGCCGCGATGCGGCGCGGTGAGGACGGGCGCGCCCGCGTCCAGGCCGCCGGGAGGGGACGGGCGTGAGCGCCGGGCCGGCGGGCGGGCACGTGAACGGCTTCCCCCATCTCTTCGCTCCTGGGCGGGTGGGCACCCTCGAGCTGAAGAACCGCCTGGTGTTCGCCGCCACCAGCTCCGAGCTGGCGGACGGGGATGGCCACGTCACCGACGACATGGTGGAGTTCTACGCGGAGCGGGCTCGCGGGGGCACGGGGCTCCTGGTCGTGGAGGCCACCTACGTGGAGCAGGAGGGCAAGCGCCTCCATCACAACGCCATGCTCCACGACGACAGGTACATCCCAGGCATGCGGCGCCTCGCCGGGGCCGTCCACGCCGCCGGGGCCAGGATCGCCCTCCAGCTCAACCACGGCGGCCGCGAGTCCCTCCCCGAGATCTCGGGGTCCGTCCCCCTGGCGCCCTCGCCCGTGCCCTCCCGCTTCACCGCCGTGGGCGATCCGGTGATGCCGAGAGAGCTGGACCTGGAAGGCATCCGGCGGATCATCAGGCGCTACGTCGAGGCGGCGGTCCGCGCCCGGCAGGCCGGCTTCGACGCCGTCGAGCTGCACGGGGCGCATGGCTACCTGATCGGCCAGTTCATCTCGCCGGAGGCCAACCGGCGCGAGGACGAGTACGGCGGCGACACCCGGCGCCGCGCCCGGCTCTTCGTCGAGCTGATCCAGGGGATCAAGCAGGCGCTGGGCGCGGACTTCCCCGTCATCTGCCGGATGAACGGCTGCGATCATGTCGCGGGCGGGCTCGAGCTGGGCGAGGCGGTGGAGGTCGCCGCCCTCCTCGAGGCCGCCGGCGCCGACTCCGTCAGCGTCTCGGGCGGGATCCATTCCTCGCGGCCCTACCGGATCGTGCCCGGGATGTCGGTGGCTCGCGGCTGCTACGTGCCCTACGGCGCAGCCGTCAAGGCGCGTCTCGGCATCCCCGTCATGACCGTCGGCCGCATCAACACCCCCGAGCTGGCCGAGGAGATCCTGGCCCACGGCAAGGCCGACTTCATCTGCCTCAGCCGGGCCCTCCTGGCCGACCCCTTCTTCCCCGCCAAGGCCGCGGCCGGGCTTCCGGACAGGATCGCCCCGTGCATCGCCTGCAACGAGTGCCTGGCCACCATCCACCGGCACAAGGGGATCGCCTGCACCGTGAATCCCATGGTGAGCCGGGAGCTGGAGTTCAGGCCCCTGCTGGCCCGGGCGGTCACCCCGAAGCGGGTGGCCGTCGTCGGGGGAGGCGTCGCGGGCATGGCGGCCGCCGTGACGGCCGCGGGGCGCGGCCACGAGGTCCACCTCTTCGAGAAGGACGGCGCCCTCGGCGGGCAGCTGCTCCTGGCTTACCTGCCGCCCCACCGCGACGAGCTGGAGAATCTCCTCCGCTACCTGGAGCGCGAGGTGAAGCGGCTGGGCGTCACGGTGCGCCTCGGCCGGGCCTTCACCCCGGACGATTCCCGGCAGCTCTCGCCTGACGCCATCATCCTGGCCACGGGAGCGGAGGCCCAGCGGCCCGGGGTGCCGGGGGTGGACCTGCCCCATGTGGTCATGGGCTGGCGGGTCATCGCGGGGCTCGAGGAGACCGGCCGGAACTGCGTCATCATCGGGGGCGGCCTCGTGGGGATGGAGGCGGCGGATTACCTGGCCCACCGCGGGAAGCGGGTGATCGTGATCGCCCGCTCGGAGCTCCTGAAGAAAGCCGTGCACGCCGACCGCGTCTACTTCCTCGACCGCATCCGCGACCTCGGCATCGAGGTGCTCACCCACACCCGGGTGCGCGAGATCGGTCCGGACTCGGTGGAGATCGAGCCGCCGGGCGGCTGGCGACGCGTGCTGAAGGACGTGGACAGCGTGGTCCTCTGCACGGGCTACCGGCCCCGGACGGAGCAGCGCGACGCGGTCGGCGCGCTCGGCATCCCCGTGCACCTGGTGGGGGATGTCCAGGGCTCGAGGAAGTTCTTCGAGGCCGTCGAGGAAGGGACGCTGGCCGCCGTCACCCTGTAGCTCTCTCGCTTTCCCGAAGGAGGGGGACTGGCCACGCTCACAGGAAAGGTCGCTCTCGTCACCGGAGCCGCGCAGGGTCTCGGGTACGCGATCGGCTCGACGCTGGTCGAGCACGGCGCCCAGGTCGTCCTCGCCGACATGGACGTGGAGGGGTGCCGCGCCGCCGCCGACCGGCTCCGGGCCGGCGGGGCCGCCGTCGTCGCGGTCGGGGGCAACGTCGGGGAGGTCCCGGATGTCCAGGCCATGGTGGGCGCCGCCGTCAGCGCCTTCGGCCGCCTCGACATCCTCGTCAACAATGCCGGCGGCAGCGCCCGGACGCCGCTCCACATCGAGGAGGTCACGGAGGCGGACTTCGACCGCGTCATGGCCTGGAACGTGCGCGGCACCTTCTTTTGCACCCAGGCCGCCCTGCTCCATCTCAAGGTCCGCGGCGGATCCATCGTCAACATGGCGTCCATCGCCGGGCGCGGCGGGACGGACGTGGTGAGCCCCCAGTACAGCGCCGCGAAGGCCGCCATCATCGGGATGACGCGGAACCTGGCGGCGCACCTGGGGCGGTACGGGATCCGGGTGAACGCCATCGCGCCGGGCTTCATCAAGAGCAGCCCGCGCGTGGAGGCGATCTGGAAGACGCGCAACGAGGCGGAGATGCTCGGGCGCGTGCCCCTGGGCCGCCGGGGCGAGGCGGACGAGATCGCCCGGGCCGCCCTGTTCCTGGCCTCCGAGGCCTCCAGCTACATCACCGGCGCCGTCCTCGACGTGAACGGCGGCTTCTTCTCCGTGTGAGCCGGAGACCGTCCATGGAGCTCACCGGCCGGCGCTTCCTCATCACCGGCGGCTTCAGCCTGATCGGCTCGCACATCGCCGAGCAGGTCCTCGCCGCCGGCGCGGCGGAGGTGGTGCTGCTCGACAATGCCGCCACCGGCTCGCCCGCCAGCGTCGAGCACCTCGTGCCCGGGGGACGCGTCCGCATCGTCCGGGGCGACATCCTCAGGATGGACCAGGTGCTGCAGGCGCTGGAGGGGGTGGACGGGGTCTTCCACACCGCGGCCCTCCTCACGCTGGGGATCTCGCGCGATCCCTGGGCCGGCGTCGACGTCAACGTGCGCGGCCTCATGACCGTGCTGGAGGCCTGCCGCTGGCGCGCGGTGCGGCGGCTGATCTATTCGTCCTCCGTGGCGGTGTACGGCAATGCGCTGGGGGAGATCGTGACGGAGGAGACGCCCTTCCTCTCCGTGGGGGTGCAGCCGGTGGCGGCCCTCTACGCCACCTCCAAGCTCATGGGGGAGCAGCTCTGCGCGCTCTACAGGGAGCGCCACGGGGTGGACGGCATCGCCCTGCGCTACTCGACGGTGTACGGGGAGCGCCAGCACGCCCGCGGCGTGAACGTGCTGCATATCCTCGAGGCCTATGACCGGATCAGGCAGGGCCAGCCCCCGGTCATCCCGGGGGACGGCCGCGAGGTCCACGACTACGTCTACGCGGGGGACGTGGCGCGCGCGAACCTGCTGGCCATGGGGAGCGACTGCTCCGGCGAGGCCTTCACCATCGCCACCGGCGTCGCGACCTCGCTCGAGGAGCTGGTCCGGATCCTGCTCCGACTCACCGGCTCGGCCCTCGCGCCGGAGTACCGGCCCGACGGCGGCCGGGTCCGCTCCGCGGGGGCCACGGAGATGCGCTTCAGCCGCGAGAAGGCGGCGGCCAGGCTCGGCTGGACGCCGGAGGTCTCGATCGAGGAAGGGCTGCGCCGCCTCGTCGCCTGGCGGGAGGCGACCACGGCGGGGGCGGCGCCGCCCGTCAAGACTCAAGGAGGATCGTGATGCCCGAATGGGATGTGATCGTCGTGGGAGCGGGCAACGCGGCGCTGGCCGCCGCCGTGTCGGCGCGGGAGCAGGGGGCCGGCCGCGTGGCCGTGCTGGAGAAGGCCCCGGTCGAGCTGCGCGGCGGCAACACGCATTACAGCGGGGGCCTCCTGCGCTTCGCCTACGACCGGGCCGAGGAGTTGCTGCCGCTCGTGCCGGATGTCGAGCGCGAGGTCCCGGGGTTCCTCGCGGGCGTCGAGCCCTATCCGCGTGACCGCTTCCGCGCGGACCTGGCGCGGGTCACCGAGGGGCGGACCGACCCCGAGCTGTCCGAGATCCTGATCGGGCGCTCCAGGGAGACCGTCGGCTGGATGGCGAAGCAGGGCATCGTGATGGAAGCGGCGGTGTCGCTGAGCGCCGTGCGGGTGGGCGACACGGTCAAGTGGTCGCCGGGCGCCGTCATCCGGGCCCAGCACGAGGGCGTGGGGCTGTCCCGGATGTGGTTCGACATCGCCGAGCGGTGCGGCATCGAGATCCGCTACGACACCGGCGCGGTGCGGCTCGTGCAGGACGCGCGCGGCCGGGTCACCGGCATCGTCGTCCGTGACCCCCAGGGGTTCCGGGAGCTCTCCGCCCAGGCCGTGGTCCTCGGCTGCGGCGGCTTCGAGGCGAACCCGGAGTGGCGGGCGCGCTATCTCGGCCGGCCGTGGGACGGGGCCAAGGTACGCGGGACGCGCTACAATGCCGGCGACGGGCTCCGGATGGCGCTCGAGATCGGCGCCCTGCCCCATGGCCAGTGGACGGGCTGCCACTCGACGCCCATCGACGCCGCGGCGCCGCCTCACGGGGACCGGAAGCTGACCGACAAGACGAACCGCCTGTCGTACCCCTTCGGGGTCCTCGTCAACGCGCGCGGCGCGCGCTTCGTCGACGAGGGTGAGGACTTCCAGTTCTACACCTATGCGAAGCTCGGCGGGATCATCCTGAACCAGCCCGGCGGCGTGGCGTTCCAGATCTTCGACGCCAAGGTCGCCGACCTCCTCGAGGGGCGCTACAAGACCGGGACGCCGATCGTCGCGGACTCCCTCCGGCAGCTGGTCGAGCGCCTGCCCGTGGACCGGACGGCCTGCCTGGAGGCCCTCGAGGCGTACAACGCCGCCGTCGAGGACGGCCGCTTCGATCCCACGGTCAAGGACGGCCTCAGGACGCGGGGGCTCGCGCTGCCGAAGTCGAACTGGGCCCAGCGGCTCGAGGCGCCGCCCCTCGTCGCCTATCCCGTCACGGGCGGGATCACGTTCACCTTCGGCGGCGTGCGCATCAGCGAGCGCGGCCAGGTGCTGAGCACCGCCTGGGCGCCGATCCCGGGGCTCTATGCCTGCGGCGAGATGGTGGGCGGGCTCTTCCACGGGAACTACCCGGGCGGCACGGGACTGATGTCCGGCGCCGTCTTCGGGCGACTGGCCGGCGCCAATGCCGCCGGTGAGTAGCCGCGGCGGGCCGCCCGTGAAGGGCCGGGCGGAGCCCGGGACGGTGATCCGCGTCGTCGTGGCCAAGCCGGGGCTCGACGGGCACGACCGCGGCGCCAAGGTGATCGCGCGCTCGCTGCGGGATGCCGGCATGGAGGTGGTCTACACGGGCATCCGGCAGACCCCGGAGACGATCGTGCGGGTGGCGCTGGAGGAGGACGCGCAGGTCATCGGGCTGAGCATCCTGTCCGGCGCCCACCTCCTGCTCTGCGAGCGGATCATGGGGCTGCTCCACGGGCAGGGGATGGGGGACATCGTCGTCGTGGTGGGCGGCACCGTGCCTCGCGACGACGTCGCGAGGCTGCTGGCCCTGGGCGTGGCGGGCGTGTTCGGGCCGGGGACGGCTGTCCAGACCATCGTCGACTTCATCCGCCGCGCCGTCGAGGAGCGCGGGGTCGGCCGCCGGCGATGAGGTGGAGGCCCCTGCGGTGAGCCCGCTCCTCGAGATCCGCGGGCTCTCGAAGCGCTTCGGAGGCATCCAGGCCAATGACCGCGTGAGCTTCACGGTCCGGGGGGGAGAGATGGTCGGGATCATCGGCCCCAACGGGGCCGGCAAGAGCACGCTGTTCGAGCTCATCACGGGGTTCGTCCGCCCCGACGCCGGAGAGATCCGGCTGGAGGGCCGCTCCCTCGTGGGCCGGTCCACGTGGGAGATCAACCGCGCGGGGATCGCCCGGACCTTCCAGAAAATGCGCCTCTTCCTCGGGATGACGGTGCAGGAGAACGTCATGGCGGCCACGGTCGAGCGCAGCCGCGACCTCCGGCAGGCCCGGGCGCGCGCGCTCGCCTGCCTCGGCTTCGTGGACCTCGCCGACCGCCCGGACATCCCCGCGCGGGCGCTGAGCACCGGCCAGCGGAAGCGGCTGGAGCTGGCCCGCGCGCTGGCCACGGCGCCGCGGCTGCTCCTCCTGGACGAGGTGACGGGGGGCGTGGACCAGCGCATGATCCCCGCCCTGATGGCGCTGGTGCGTCGCCTCCGCGGGGAGGGGGTCACGGTGGTGCTGATCGAGCACAACATGCGCGTGGTGATGGACCTCTGCGACCGCATCGTGGCCCTGCACCTCGGCGCCGTCATCGCCGACGGTCCGCCGGCCGCGGTCCAGCAGACCCCCGCGGTCGTCCGCGCCTACCTGGGTGGCCATGCCCCTGCTTGAGGTCGAGTCGCTGGATGTCTTCTACGGCGACCTGCAGGTCCTCTGGTCGGTGTCCCTTGCCGTCGGCGAGGGCGAGATCGGCGTCTTGCTGGGGCCCAACGGATCGGGGAAGAGCACGGTGATGAACGCCATCTCGGGGCTCGTGCGGCCGCGCGGCGGCGCCATCCGCTTCCGCGGCGAGCGCATCGACCGGGTGCCCACGCACGCGGTGATCGACCGCGGCGTCGCCCACGTGCTGGAGCGGCGCCGGGTCTTCCCGCTCATGTCTGTCCTCGACAACCTCCTGCTGGGCGGCTTCATCCCCCGCTCGCGCCCGACGCGCGCCGCGGAGCTGGAGCGCGTGCTCGGGCTGTTCCCGGTGCTGCGGCAGCGCCGGGGACAGCTGGCCGGCACGCTGAGCGGAGGCGAGCAGCAGATGCTGGCCGTCGCGCGCGGCCTCATGTCGCGCCCGCGGCTGCTGCTGGTGGATGAGCCGTTCCTGGGGCTGGCGCCCATGGTCGTCGACGAGCTGCTCCAGGTGTTCGTCCGGCTCAACCGCGAGGGGATGACGATCCTGCTGGTGGAGCAGAACGTGGAGCTGGCCCTGGGCATGGCGCACCGGGGCGTGGTGCTGGAGTCCGGGCGGGTCGCGATCGCCGGCCCCGCCCGCGAGGTCCTGGAGTCCAACGAGCTCCGCCAGGCCTTCCTGGGCGTGGCGTGAGCGGAGGAAAGGAGCAGGCGCGATGCGAGAGGCGGGCACGATGATGGCGGCGGTGCTGCTGGCCCTGGCGGCCCTGACCTTGGGGGCGGCGCCGGCGGTGGGGGCGGAGGACGAGATCCGGATCGGCGCGGTGTGGGGGCTCACGGGGCCCACGGCGGGCGTGAGCCAGGAGGGCCGCCGCGGGATGGAGATGGCCCAGGAGCTGATCAACAAGAAGGGCGTGCTCGGCAAGAAGATCCGCGTGATCTTCGAGGACGACAAGGCGGACCCCGCCGTCGGCGTCTCGGCCACCGAGAAGCTCATCACCCAGGACAAGGTGGTGGCCTTCGTGGGCGGGGTCGGCAGCACCATCTGCAACGCCATGCTCGGCGCCTTCGAGAAGTACAACCCGCGCCCCATCGGCGTCCTCACCGGCTGCGGCGCCACCACCATCGAGCAGCGCTTCGGCAAGGAGCGCGGCTACTTCTTCATCCACCCGTGGGAGTACTACTACCAGTCCACGATGCGGGACTTCCTGTTGAGCCTGGCCCCCAGGCCGCAGACAGTCTTCATCGGTCACGAGGACCGCCTGTACGGGACCTCGCATGCCAAGATGGCCGACGAGTACTTCCGGGAGGCGGGGTTCAAGGTGGTGGCGCGCGAGGGCTTCAAGTCGGGCGCTCCCGATCTCACGCCGCTCCTCACCCGGGCGAAGGGCATGAACCCGGACGTCTTCTACTGGATCGCCTACGGCGCCGACGCGATCCTGATCACCAAGCAGGGCAAGGAGCTCGGCTTCAACCCCCGGCTCTACGCGAGCACCGTCCAGCTCGGGACGCAGGAGTACCGCGACGCCGTCGGCCTGAACAACGCCGAGGGCTTCGTCGGCATCACGGTGTGGGAGCCCGCCGCGAACTTCCCCGCCTCCCGCGAGTGGCCCGATCTCCTGCCGTCGACGCGCGACTGGGTGCGGGACTACACCGCGCGCTACAAGCGCGAGCCCCACTACTACTCGATCATGAGCTACGTCGCCCTGGTGGCGGCGGCCAAGGGGATCGAGGCGGCGGGGAGCCTCGACCGGGACAAGGTGGTGGCGGCCATCGAGAAGATCACCACCATGTCGCCCATGGGCCCGCTGAAGTTCTCGCCGAGCAAGTTCGCGGTGAACCACGCCTTCAAGCAGATGATGATCTTCCAGTGGCAGAAGGGGCGCAAGGCGCTGCTCTTCCCCCGCGACACCGCGACGGGGCCGGTGCAGTACCCGTTCACGCCCTGGGCCCAGCGCTAGGGGCGCGGCGGCGCGATGTCGGGCGCGATGCTGGCGCAGGTCACGGCCAACGGCCTGTCGCTGGCGGGGCTCTACGCGCTGGTGGCGGTGGGCCTCACGCTGGTGTTCGGCGTCATGCGCATCCTGAACTTCGCCCACGGTGAGTTCGTGATGATCGGAGCCTACCTGGCCTACTGGCTGTTCGCCCTCTGGGGTGTCGACCCGCTCCTGTCCTTCGCGCTGGTCCTCGGGCTCATGGCGCTCCTCGGGGCCCTCGTGCAGGTCACGCTCGTCACCCGGGTCCTCGCCGCGCCCCACCTCAACCAGATCCTGCTGACCTTCGGCATCGCCGTCACGCTGCAGAACCTGGCGCTCCTGCTGTGGACGGGCGACCTGCGGGCCATCAGGGTCTGGTACGCCTCGACGGCGCTCAACGTCGCGGGCGTGAGCCTGAGTCTCGGGCGCACCGTGGGCATCCTCATCGCCGCCGTGCTCACGGTCGGTCTGTACCTGCTCCTGTTCCGGACCGAGTACGGCCGCGCGCTCCGCGCGGTGGCCCAGGACCCCGACGCGGCGCTCGTCATGGGGATCCCCATCCACCGCGTCTACGTGCTGGCCATGGCGGTGGGCGCCGCCTATGCGGGCGCGGCGGGCGTGGTGGCGAGCGTCAGCATGTTCACGTACCCGCTCCTCGGGTTCCTCTTCGGCCTCAAGGCCTTCTGTGTCGTCATCCTCGGCGGGCTCGGCAGCGTGTTCGGGGCGGTGCTGGCGAGCCTCTTCCTGGGCCTCGTCGAGTCGTTCGTCGGCGCCTTCATCCCGCAGGGCGGCAGCTGGGCCGAGGCGATCTCGTTCATCGTGCTGCTCCTCGTGTTGCTCATCCGCCCCCGCGGCATGCTGGGCCTGGAGTGAGCGTCGCCGCCGCCAGCGCCGGCTGGACCCTCGTCGCGCTGGCTGCGCTGGCGGCGCCGATGGCGCTCGGCAACTACGGTCTGCACCTGCTGGTGCTCGTCTGCATGTACGTCGCGCTGTCGTCCAGCTGGAACATCCTGACGCTGGCCGGACAGCTCACCCTGGGGCACGCGGGCTTCTTCGGCGTGGGCGCGTACACCTCCGCGCTGCTGGCGCTGAGACTCGGCGTCCCGTTCTGGGCCGGGATGGGGGCGGGCGCGCTGGCGGCGGCGGTGCTGGCCGGCGTCATTGGCCTCGTGTGCCTGCGCCTGCGCGGCGTCTACCTGGCCATCGCCACGCTCAGCCTGGTGGAGGCGCTGAAGATCGTCGTCCTCAACGTCCCCGACGTCACCGAGGGCTCCATCGGCATCACCCTGAGCCCGGTCTTCGCGGGGGCCCGCCGGCCGGCCTACCACGTCATGCTGGCCGTCGCGGCGCTGCCCGTGCTCGCCACGGTGTGGATCCGGCGGTCGAAGCTCCACGTCGTCCTCGGCGCCATCCGCGAGGACGAGGGCGCCGCCCAGATGGCCGGCATCAACACCACGGCCTACAAGGTCTTCGCCTTCGCCCTCAGCGCGGCCTTCGCCGGGCTGGCCGGGGGCTTCTACCCGCACTACATCACCTACATTGTCCCCGACACGGCGTTCAGCATCGGGCTGTCCATCGAGGCGCAGATCATGCCGATCCTCGGCGGGTTGTACACTGTGACCGGCCCCGTCGTGGGGGCGGTCGTCCTGACGCTGGCGGGCGAGTACCTGCGCACGCGCTTCGGGGCGGCGAATCTGCTCGTCTACGGGGTGGTCATGGTCGTCGCGATCCTGTGCCTGCCCGGGGGACTCGTGGGGCTCGCGCAGCGCTGGCGGGCGCCGCTCCGCACGCGGCGGGCGCGGCCGCCGCAGGAGGGAGTGGCCGATGTTCGATAAGGACAAGATCGAGGAGATCCGCCGGGCGCGGCAGGCCTGGGGCGGCCCGGTCGAGGCCGGCGCGCTCTACACGCCTGCGGACCTCGCGGACGCCGGCTTCGACTATCTGCGTGACCTCGGCGTCCCGGGCCAGTACCCGTTCACGCGGGGGATCCACCCCGCGATGTACCGCGAGCGCCTCTGGACGATGCGGCAGTATGCGGGCTTCGGGTCGGCGCAGGAGACGAACGAGCGCTTCCGCTACATGCTCGAGCGCGGCATGGCCGGGATCAACGTCGCCTTCGACCTGCCCACCCAGCACGGCTACGACTCCGACGACCCCCGGGCCCGCGGCGAGGTCGGGCGGGTCGGCGTCCCCGTCAACTCGCTGCGCGACCTGGAAACGCTCTTCGACGGCATCCCCCTGGGGCAGGTCAGCCCCGCCAATGCCATCAACGCGCCGGCGGCCGTCATCCTCGCCATGTACGTGGCGCTGGCCGAGCGGCAGGCGCTGCCGCTCGAGCGCCTGTCCGGGAGCACCCAGAACGACGTCCTCAAGGAGTTCATCGCGCGGGGCACCTACATCTTCCCGCCGGCCCCGTCCCTCCGGCTCGTCACGGACATCATCGAGTACTGCGCCCGCGCCCTGCCCCGGTGGAACTTCATCAACGTGTGCGGGTACCACATGCGCGAGGCCGGCTCCACCCTCGTGCAGGAGGTGGCGTTCGCGCTGGCCGATGCCTGCACCTACGTGCAGGCCGCCGTGGACCGGGGCCTCGACGTCGATGACTTCGCGCCGCGCTTCGCCTTCAACTTCACGGCCGGCACCGACATCTTCCGCGAGGCCGCCAAGTTCCGGGCCATGCGCCGGCTCTGGGCCCGGCTGATGCGCGAGCGCTTCGGCGCCCGGAAGCCCGACAGCTGGAGGTTCCGCACCGGCGCCGGCTCCGGCGCCAGCCAGCTGACGGCGCAGCAGCCGGAGAACAACATCGTCCGGGTCACCCTCCACTCGCTGGCGGCGATCCTCGGGGGTGCGCAGTCCCTCCACACGGCCGCCTACGACGAGGCCCTCGCCCTGCCCACCGAGAAGTCCGTCACCCTGGCCCTCCGCACCCAGCAGGTGCTGGCCCACGAGGCCGGCCTGACCGAGACCGTGGATCCCCTGGCCGGCTCCTATTACGTGGAGTCGCTCACCGACGAGATCGAGGCCCAGGCCGGGCTGCTCATGGGGCAGGTCGAGCGCGAGGGCGGGATGCTGCGGGCCATCGACTCGGGCTGGGTACATCGGCAGATCGTCGAGGAGGCCTGGGCGTATCAGCGGCGCGTCGAGGCCGGGGCGGAGGTCGTGGTCGGCGTCAACCGGTTCGTGGAGGAGGCGCCGCCTCCAGGATTCGCCCTGCACCGCCACGCCGAGCGCTTCGAGGCCGAGCAGGCGGCGGCGCTGACGGCGCTCCGGGAGACGCGGGACAGCGCGCGGGTGCGGCGGGCGCTCGGGGAGCTGCGCGCCGCGGCGGCGGAGGGGACGAACCTGATGCCGATCCTCGTGGAGACCGTGAAGGCCTACGCCACCATCGGGGAGATCTGCGGGGTTCTGCGCGAGGAGTTCGGCGAGTACCGCGCCCCCCAGGTCTACTGATGACTGTCGCGGAATCCCGTGGCTGCGAGGTGCCGGGCCCCGGAGGGCGGCCCCCCCTCCGGGGCCCGGGCCTCGCGTGCGAATGATCCGGGCTGGGGGGCGTCAGGGAGTGCGGACCGCCATCACGCCCTCGATGCGGGCGATCTCGTCGATCACCGCCCGGGAGATCGGCTGGTCGACGTCGGCCAGGGTGTAGGCGAGATTGCCGCGCGACTTGTTCAGCATGCCGAGGATGTTCAAGCCCGCCCGGGCCATGGCGGTGGAGAACTGTCCCACCATGTTGGGCACGTTGGAGTTGACGATGGCGACCCGATACCCCTCGGCGCGCGGCATCGTCACCTCGGGGAAGTTCACGGAGTTGGTGACGTTGCCGTTCTCCAGGTACTCCCGCACCTGATCGGTCACCATCACCGCGCAGTTGGCCTCGGCCTCCTTCGTGGAGGCGCCCAGGTGTGGCAGGGCGATCACTCGCTCGTGGCCCTGCAGCCGCGGGCTGGGGAAATCGCAGACGTAGGCGTGGACCCGGCCGGCGGCGATGGCCGCCAGCACCGCCTGGTCGTCCACGATGCCGCCCCGGGAGAAGTTGAGGATCACGACTCCTTTGCGCATGCCGCGCAGACGGTCGGCGTCGACCAGCCGCCGCGTCGCGTCCACCAGCGGGACGTGCAGGCTCAGGAAGTCCACCTTGCCCACCAGCTCGTCGGTCCCGCCCGCCTTCTGCACCTCCGCCGAGAGCTGCCAGGCCCCCTCCACGGTGATGCCCGGATCGAACCCGATCACCCGCATCCCGAGGGCCACGCCCATGTTGGCCACGAGCCGGCCGACCGCGCCCAGGCCGATGACGCCGAGGGTGCGCCCCGGCAGCTCGTAGCCGACGAAGCGCTTCTTCCCCTTCTCCACCTGTTCGTGGATGGTGCCGTCGTCGCCGCGCAGCTGCCGGGCGAAGTCCCACGCCTGGCAGATGTTCCGGCAGGCGAGCAGCATGCCGGCCAGCACCAGCTCCTTCACGGCGTTGGCGTTCGCGCCCGGGGCGTTGAACACCGGAATGCCGCGCGCGCTCATCTTGTCCACGGGGATGTTGTTCACGCCGGTGCCGGCCCGCCCCACCGCCGTGAGCGTCTCGGGGATGGCCATGCCGCGCATGTCGTGGGAGCGCACGAGGATCGCGTCCGGATTCTGGATCTCCGAGGCGATCTCGTAGCGGTCGCGCGGCAGGCGCTCCAGGCCCGCCACCGAGATGCTGTTGAGGGTCAGGATCTTGAACATGCGCCGCCTCTTGGCACGGGACGGTTAGCCATGGCGTTCTTCGAACTCCTTCATGAAGTCGATCAGCGCGTCCACGCCCGATTCCGGCATGGCGTTGTAGAGGCTGGCGCGCATCCCACCCACGGAGCGGTGGCCCCCGAGCGTCACCAGGCCCGCGTGCCGGGCCTCGTCGAGGAACCTGCCGTCCAGGGCCGGATCGGCCAGCGTGAAGGGGACGTTCATCCAGGAGCGGCACGCCCTGTCGACGGGATTGCGGTAGAAGCGCGACCCGTCGATGGCGGCGTAGAGCTTCTGGGCCTTGCGTTGATTGAGGCGCCCCATGGCCTCGAGCCCGCCCAGGGCCAGAAGCCGCGCGAAGATCAGCCCGGCGATGTACACGGCGTAGGTCGGCGGGGTATTGTACAGGGACCCGTGGTCGGCCTGGGTCTTGTAGTCGAACATGGTGGGCGTTCCGGGGAGCACCCGGCCCAGCAGCTCCTCGCGCGCGATGACCAGCGTCAGCCCGGCCGGCCCGATGTTCTTCTGCGCGCCGGCATAGATCAGGCCGAACCGGCTCACGTCGATGGGGCGGGAGAGCAGGGTGGAGGACATGTCCGCCACCAGCGGGACATCCGCCGTGTCCGGGATCCAGTGGAATTCCACGCCGCCGATGGTCTCGTTGGGCGTGTAGTGCACGTAGGCCGCCTCGGGGTTGAGCCGCCACGCTGCCCGGGGCGGGATCGTCGTGAACCTGGCCGCTTCGGAGCTCGCCGCGACATTCACCTCGCAGTAGCGCGAGCCTTCCTGGATGGCCTTGGTGGCCCAGGCGCCTGTGTTGACGTAGTCGGCGGTCGTCTTGCCGCGCAGCAGGTTCATGGGCACCATGGCGAACTGATGCGAGGCCCCGCCCGACAGGAACAGCACCTTGTAGGTGGACGGCACGCCGAGCAGCTCGCGCAGATCGGACTCCGCCTGCGCGGCGATGCTCATGAACTCCCTGTCGCGGTGGCTCATCTCCATCACCGCCATGCCGCTGCCGTGCCAGTCGAGCATCTCGGCCGCCGCGTGCTCCAGGACCTCCTCCGGCATCACCGCCGGCCCCGCGCTGAAGTTGTAGACTCGCGCCATGGTGCCCCCGCTCCTCCGTGAAGGTTCGCCTGCTCCCGCCCGGGCCCCGTGCGGCCCACCGCGTCCTATCTTGACACGCGCTCCGCCCGCTGTCACACGGCCGGCTCGCCCGCCGTCACCGCGATGCACTGGCCGGAGATGTTGCGGGCGGCGGCGCTGCAGAGGTACACGGCCAGGGCGGCGATGTCCTCGGCGGCGGCCATGCGCTTGAGCGGCGCGCCCTCGACGAAGGCCTGGCGCATCTTCTCCAGGGGCACCCCGCGCACCTCCGCCTGGCCGGCGATCACGCGGTCGATGCGGTCGCCCGCGACGGCGCCCGGCGCGATGGCGTTGACCGTGATGTTGTGGGAGGCCAGCTCCAGCGCCATGCCGTAGGTCATGCCGACCTGTCCGGCCTTGGCCGCGCAGTAGCCGATGCGGTAGGGCAGGCCGCGGCGCCCCGCGGCGGACGAGATGTTCACGATGCTGCCCCCGCCGGCCTTGATGAGCTCGGGCGCGGCGAAGCGGATGCACAGGTACGAGCTCGTGAGGCAGGAGTTGAGCGTGTAGAACCAGTCCTCCGTCGTGTAGGCCTGGACGGGTCTGGTGGGCCCCCCGTCGCCGGCGTTGTTCACCAGCGTGTCGAGCTTGCCGAAGGCCCGGACACCCCGCTCCACCATGCGCCGCACGTCGTCCTCGGCGGCTGCATCGCCGGTCACGGCGATGGCGCGCCCGCCGTCGGCGTTGACGAGGGCGGCCGTCTCCTCCACGAGGGGCTGCGTCCGGGCCGCGCAGATCACCGCCGCCCCCTCGCGCGCGAACATCCGGCTCATCACACGGCCGATGCCCTTGCTCGCGCCGGTGATGAGCGCGACCTTCCCTTCGAGCTGTCCCATGAGTCCTCCCCGGTCTGGCGAGCGCATCGGCTCGCGTATTGAGTGCGCGCCGCCGCCGCCTCAGCGGCGCCCCAGCGCCCTCAGCACCTCCAGCGATGGAGCGAAGAAGCTGGCGCCCGACACCGCCTTCCCCTCAGGAGCGGCGCGCGCGGCGGGCTCCCGCCCTGCGGCGGTCGAGCGCGGCGCCCCAGCTCGTGAGGAACGCGGTCACGAAGGCGTGCTCCTTCGCGGGCTCCACCGCCAGCGGCGCCAGCGCGAGCGCCGAGGCGAGCGCGATGTGGTACCCCTCGGAGCGCGAGGCCGCCGCGCGACGGTATGCCGGGTGGGCCTCGTTCACCCACACCGTGGACTCCACCAGCCGGCCCATCTCCGGATCGCCGGGGCGCTCCTCGAACTGGATGCCGAGGCCGTACCGTCCCGGGCGGCGGAGCCCCCGCTCTCCTGGCGCAGGCCCCGGGTGGCGCTCCGGCGGCAAGGCCTCCGGCGGCGCAGGCCCTGCAGGTGGCTCGGCGCTCCCTGGCGCTGCGGCGGTGGGCTCCGGGGCCGCCGGCGGGGGCCCGGCCGCAGCCAGCACCGGCTGCAGCGGCGCCTGGGCCGCGCCGCTCCCCGCCGCCTCGCCCCTGGCCGGCCCGCGGATCGGCAACCGGCGCTGCCCGCCCGCGCGATGCTCCACGAGCGAGGCCAGGAGCGGGAAACTGTCGGCGAGGTCCGCGAGAACAGACTCGAGGTCGCGCTCCGCTGGCCGCGCGGCGCGCCGGTGCCCCCGCTCTCCGCCCTCGGTCCCGTCTCCCCACAGTGCCAGCTGCGCGGAGACCGCCTGCTGGATGACCCTCCGGTACGCCAGGTACGCGGCGCCGCGCGCCCCGGAGCGGATGAAGTCCGCCTTGTTGAGCGTCAGGCACTCCGCCAGCGGCGGCGCCTCGATGAGGCCGCCCACGCGGTCGGGCGCGGCGGGAGTGAGGCCCAGCCAGTCCCAGCCGCGCTTGATCACCTTCCCGAAGGTACTGATGGCGATCCCCCGGCGCTCCTCCGGGAGCGGCTCGGGCTCGCGGAGGAGATAGCCAGCCGCCGAGGGCTTGCGCCTGCGCGCGAGACGCACGGCCATCGGGGCCGACTCGGTCGCGGCCCAGCCCTCCGGGTCGAGCCGAGCGCCGTTGAGGACGAAGCGCACCCCGGCGGGGTAGTGCGCGGCGAGGATCTCCGCGAAGGCGGGGTCGAACAGTGGCTGGAACTGCCGGCGCAGCACGGCCTCGATGAAGCCTGGATCGAGCAGCGGGGACAGGGCGTTGTCCAGCGTCAGCCGCACGGCCGTCCCCCGCGCGCCCACGAGCCCGGGCGGCGGCACCCACCGCCACGGGGCCCGGTGGCGCGAGGCGAGCGCCCAGGCCGTCGCCACGTGGCGCTGACCCTGCCGCGTCTCGGTGAGGACCGCCCGGCAGAGCAGCAGCGCCACCTTGATGCCGACCCCCGCGAAGCCGATGCCCTCGCCCCTGACCTTGGTGGTGGCCGCGATGTCGTGATAGTGGGCCAGCTCGCGGCGCCTCATCCCCCGCCCGTCGTCCACCAGCGCGAGCGTGCCATCAGCCGGGTCCGCGGTGATCGCGATCGTCGCCGCGCCGGAGTCAAGGGCGTTGGCGACGATCTCGGTGAGGATGGTCTCCTCGGCAGGCCCGGGGTAAGCATCCCGCAGGTCTTCGAGGAGATGCAGCAGGTCCACGCGCGTCTCACCCACGGTTCGCGCTCCGGTCCCGGCCCGCCCGTGGTGCTAGTGCCGGCAAATGTAGATGCTGTTCTGCGGGCCGGGGGCGTCCACCACCTCGACGCTCCGGAGGCCCGCCTCGGCGAGCATGCCCCGGGCGACCTGCTCGCCCCAGCAGGTGCCGAGCCCCGTGCCGCCCTCGGCGAGGGACACCGTCAGGCAGTGCAGCACGCTGATCCCGTACATGTACGGCGCGAACGGGTTGCCGATATTGTCCTCGAGCTGGCTCGAGGCCTTGGGCTCGATCATGAGGTAGACCCCGTCAGGCTCCAGCGCGCCGACGATGCGCCGGAGCACCGCCGCGGGATCGCGCTGGTCGTGGATGGCGTCGAACGAGGTGATGAGGTCGAACTTGGGCTCGGCAGCCAGCTGCGTGATGTCCAGCGCCTCGAAGCGCGCGTTGGCGAGGCCCATGGCCTCCGCCTCCGCCCTGCCGCGCGCGATGGCGTCCTCGCCCCAGTCATAGCCGATGAAGCTCGAGGCCGGGTACTCCCGGGCCATCACGTTGACGGCGTGCCCCGTGCCGCAGCCCACGTCCGCCACCCGGATGCCCGCCTTGAGCCGCTCGGGCAGCCCCTTGGCCGCGGGCAGGAACCCCTTGATCAGGAGCCCGTCGTAGAGGAGCCGCCACGAGGCGTCCTGGGACGCGGTGAAGTCGGGCCTGAACTCGCTGTACGGCACCCCGCCGCCGGTCCGGAAGCACTCGGCCACCTTCAGCATCCGGGCGGCCAGCATCGGCACCAGATGGCTGTTGGGCGCGAGGTTGCGGCTGGAGGTCCCGGTGAGGCAGAGGGCGTGCTCGGCCGGGAGCGTGAAGGTCTTCGAGGCGGCGTCGTACTCGACGAGGCCGCCCGTAGCCATGGCGCCGAGCCACTCGCGCGTGTAGCGCTCCACGAGCCCGGCTCGGTCGGCGATCTCGCGGCTGGTGCCCGGGCCCTTCGCCACAGCCTCGAAGAGCCCCGTGCGGTGGCCGACATCGACGAGCAGCGTGAGCAGGCTGCTCGTGTACAGCCCGAACACCTTCCGGGCGAACTCCTGGACGCGCTGACGATCGAGCTTCTGCTCCATGGGTCCTCCTCCGCATTGCGTGGCAGGCTGCCGCGGGCCCGGAGCCTCCGGGGGATCGGCGTTCCGGGGGTATCGAGCCCCGTCTAGCTGGAGGGATACTGCGCCGGCGACAGCGGCGCCGTCAAGGAGCGTCCGCGGCCTTCTTGAAGCCCGGGTGACAGCTCTTCCTCGTCGAGGAGGGCGAACCCGTCAGAGGGCAGAGGCCTGGACCGCCGCGCTCGCGTCTATGACCAGCACGCTCACCGCCCCGCGCGCGATCGCCGCACGGAGTGGACGACATTGGGCATGGCCTCCCCCGTGCTGGTCTTCTTCCAGGCCGGAGGCAGCGGCAGCACGTCCGGCTTGAAGAGACTCCTCAGGTCACCTTCGTCGACCACGTGCTGCGTGCCCACCTTGCGGGCGCGCAAACGGCCCGAGCGAATCCAGCGACGGACAAGCCTGGCGGCAACTTCCGGCACGGTGAGCATGTGTAACAGCATACAAGACTACGGCCCGCCGCGGACGCCCCGGACGAAGCGGCGCGTGCGGCCGAGCGCGCGAGCCGACGCTGGATCCGGTGCCGGTCAGCTGCGCGGCGTGATCGGGCGATCGATGAGCACGGCGAGGAACAGCGCCGGTCCGCCATGGGCAGCCCAGGCGTGGCTGGTGCCGCGCTGGATCACGATCTGGCCGGGTCTCAGCCGCGTCTCGCCGCTCTCCAGGATCAGGGACGCATCCCCCTTGAGGAGACAGATGACGTCGAGGGTGTGCGTCTCGTGCATCGCGTGATGCCGCGTCTGGTCCTGCAGGTGGGCGGCCGCACCCATGCGCGCGAAGGCCGCCTTGGCGGCCGCGTCCAGGGCCGCCTTCGGCGCGCCGGGCGGCGGCGGCTCGACGATGA